>JAUVGT010000019.1 GCA_030593645.1 Deltaproteobacteria bacterium | reverse complement strand
AAGAGCTGATATAGAATTATTATTGATTTTTGTCAATAAAAAAGGACCCTCCTCCGCAGTTAAGTATCCATAAAAGCAACTATTTTACATAGACACTCCATCTTGTGACAGTAAAAATTTATTGTACATGATATTGTACTATTTTGGAGGTATGAGATCTTAAATCTTCTTGTGAAACCACTCCATTGATGGTTTATTCATCATCGGATTTATTGAGTATGCTGAACACATTTTGGATATGAGCTTTGATATTTTTTTTAATGATTGGTATTTCCGGAGATTGGGGATGATATAATGCAATGATGTTTTCAGCGAGATCCAGAATTTCCGATTCGCTCCAGAATGATAAATATTTAGTAAATGAATCTCGAACGGACATATCGAAACAACGAATCAGGGGCTGGGTGTCCAAACCTTTAAAAAAACCCCTTATTGTTCCTTCAACAGAAGAATCGCCAGACCATGCAATACCACCCACACCATCTATCCTGTCGATTCGTGTCCATATGGAAAGGTTAATAAAGAAGATAAGAAGTTCGTTTAATATCGAGGCCGCATCATTCCCCCTGTTTTCAGAAACCGGACCATAGTTCCGTACGGTAATCAGCTTAATATCGATACTGTTTTTTTCTTTCCGGATAACAAAATCGCCGGCTGCATGGTGCCATGGAAAGATTTGTTCATATGTCTCCATGTTATAGTATCCGGTCAATATTTTTGCGGTCTGCACATACAGTTCGATGGTCTGATTTTCAGTAAGATAATAGCTGCCGGTTTCCGGATCCCAGACTGCAATCTTTTTTGTGTTGTCCCCCGGATCCAGAGTCTGGTGAAACTCATGATAATCCTTGAACCACCGGCCCAAAAACATGCGTGTCTTCCGCCCATCTCCCGGTAAATCCACATCACCGCTGCTGTATACATCCGGTATATATGAATCCGGATAGTGCTGATTCAACCTCTTTAATATCTCAAATTCTCTTTTAATAACAAGATTACCCATTTTTGAAAAAGCAGCATTTACAACAAAACGAATGATTTGATCATAGACAATGGTTTCCAGCCGCGCGGGATGATAAAACTCCCCGTGCTTTTCAAGATATATTTCCACTGTGGTAAAATCATTTTTATCCACGGAATGGTCGATCTGTTTGGAAATACCGTCGATAAGGGCTGCAAAGCCGTCCTTTTCCAGGAACTGAGAGACTGCCAGAAAATAATCTCCATACGTCACGGCATGATGATCTAAATATTCTTTCTGATCTTTTGTAGATGAACCCCGACTCATGGGAATCGGGGAGTTCCACTTTTCCTCTCCAATACTGATCGGATTTGTTTTATGATACAGGAAATACCTGAAAAGAGGTGTTTGGGGCATATGCAGATTTTACAGCTGTCTTATGGGATTGTCATGTTTCTTCAACCACGAAACACACTAAATACACGAAAGTTTCTAATACTATTCTATGATGGTCTCGTAAAAAGTTCAAATTCAAGGCGTGCAAATTTCGTAATCATGAAGCGTACTTATAGTACGTTGAATGATTGCGAAATGCAGCACAACGCAGAAGTTGGACTTTTTACGAGACCGTCATTCTATTGTTATCTGTGTTTCGTGGTCGATATTATTTCTTAGCATGCTTCTCAATATCTTCAATAATCTTCGGCTCAACATCATAACCCAGTTCAAGGGCCTTATCACAATGCTCCTTTGCCATGCCGTATTCCCTGTTTTCAAGATATGCGATGGCAAGGTTATTATGCGCGATTGAAAATTCAGGCTGAAGTTCAAGAACCTTGTGGTTTGTCTCTATACTGTCATCAATTCTTCCTTTCATAAGGTAAGCATTGGCCAGCGTAGTTAATGCCTGAACAAATCTGAAATTAAATTTTGTGGCCTTTTCAAGTGCCCGGATTGCTTCATCCACATTCCCTCTCTGTAGCTCTACGAACCCGATATTCCCGTAACCCTCTGAAAAACCGGGTCGGACTTTGACCGCCATCTGGTTATATTTCAGACAACCGTCCATATCACTCCGTTCAAGGCAGATTCCGCCCAGCTGAACATATGCTTCCGCAAGGCCCGGGCTGCATTCAACCGCTTCGTGGAACTCCTTTTCCGCTTCATCAAACTTTTTCTGTCCCAGCAGTCCCACAGCCAGATTATAATGGGATGTTCCACAATCCGGGTTTGATGCGATCGCGACCCTCTGTTCTGCAATAAATTCTTCCGCGTTTTTAGCTTGTGCCATAATGTCTATCCTTTATAAATATAATAAAGGAGGTTAAATAACCTCCTTTCAGGTTGCTTAAACCGGACATATTTGAATCAAAAGATAAATAGTTTATCAAAATTGTCAAATGGAGATGTATTCAGATTTCAATATTGACATTAAAATCAATGTATCAAATCGATCTCCCACCTTGACACATTCTCTCATAATGCCTTCCACTTTAAAGCCTTCCGATTCATAGACATGCTGAGCCCGTTTATTATAATCGCGTACATCCAGCCACAGACGATGTGTCTCTCGATCTTCAAAGACATATTTTTTAACGAGTTTCTACACCTGTGCAGTTGTCGGTTTTAATACTAAACTCATAGTCCCTACTTGATAATCAAGACAATACTAAACCACCGTTTCATTTTTGTCTGCAGGCCGATTACACTGAAAGGGGTTAACTTCACATTCATTTTATCACCCGCTTTCCCTTTGAATGTAAAATCGATTTGCTGCTTCATTCCGTCCTTACGCATGATGTTTACAGTTAACACTGAATACCCCTTTTTAGACAGGGGTTCACCCGACAACCTGAGTTCCCACTCCCCGCCATCCATATCTTTAAACCGGCATAACCCTTCCAGGAAATATCCATCATCACTGCAGTATATCCCGTCAGTTAAAATAAACGGCGTGTCCGTATCCAGGGTCGCTAGAATCGGTTTTTTATTCAAAACCTTCAAAGGGATTTGGATTTCCTTTTCACCGGCGATGCTTATGGCCAGGAAATAATGACACGTAAGGTATGAACGATTATTTTCTGCGGTAATCGAAAGTCCTGGAACTGAAAAAAAGAAAAATAAAAAAAGAATTATGATCCTCTTCATTTAATTATCCTTAGGGTTCGTCTATCTCATATTGACCATTACACTCTTTCACGAAGATAGTTTACAAGGCCGCCTTTGGCAACGATATTTTTTAAAAAATCTGTAAGAGGTATAAAATCATATGTTTTTTGAGTTGTAAGATTCATGACCTCTGAATCGGTAACATTCACTGTATCACCTGTGCTGATTTTTTCTGTATTGTTCAATTCAATCAAGAGAATACCCAGGTTAATAGCATTTCTGAAAAATATTCTGGCAAAGCTTTCGGCAATAATGATCCGCACACCCATTTCTTTTAAAACAGCGGGCGCCTGTTCCCGGCTGGAACCGCACCCGAAATTTTTCCCCGCGGCGATGATATCCCCGGCAGAATACCGTTCTGAAAAATCAGGCATCAGCGGCTCCATGGCGTGCTCTGACATCTCTATAACTGAAGGCAGCACCAGATACTGGGAAGGAAGAATCTGATCCGTATCAATATCATCACCGAATTTCCAAATTTTACCTTTATCGTTCATTTCAATCCTCCGGTTATTCTGCCCCGGATCGCTGAAGCCGCAACCGTTGCCGGGCTTGCCAGGTATATTTCCGATTCCGGGCTGCCGGTCCGTCCTTTAAAATTCCTGTTGGCAGAAGAAATCATTTTCTGCCCCCTGCCAAGTACACCCTGGCAGGCACCCCAGCAGGTGCTGCATCCGGGATGATTGACCGTGGCACCGGCTTTAATAAAGATATCAATAATTCCCTCTTTTAATGCCTTTGTGTATTCCTTTACAGATGCCGGTGTCACAAGCATGCGGACACCCGGGTATACCTTCCTGTTCTTAAGAATTTTAGCCGCGATACGCAGATCATCGATTCTTCCGTTTGTACAGGCACCTAGAAAGGCCTGATCTATTTTTATTCCCTCAACATCTTTTACATCTTTTATATTATCGACCGAATGAGGGCATGCAATCTTTGGGTTCAGATTTGAAACATCACATTCCATTGTTTTTGCGTAACCTGTATTTTCTGCTGGAAGAAAAAAACCCTGATATAGATGATGATCCCCAAACATCTCTGTCACTCTTTCATCCGGAATGATCATGGCACTCTTACCCCCGGCTTCAATGACCATATTACACAAAGTAAAGCGTTCGGAAATGGTCATTCCACGGACTGTTTCACCTGAAAATTCCATGGTCCGGTATGACGCGCCCGAAGCGGTTAGTTCTCCGATAATGTGGAGAATGATATCTTTGGCATAAACGCCATTTTTAGGTTTGCCCTTCAGAATAATATGTATTGTTTCCGGCACCTTTAACCATGTTTTTCCGGATCCCATAATTGCCGCCACATCGGTTGAACCCATTCCCGTGGAAACCGCGCCGATGCACCCGTAACTGCAAGTGTGCGAATCCGCCCCGATAACAAGATCTCCGGGTTTGACATGTGATTCCAGCATCACCTGGTGGCACACACCTTCATTTTCATATAGCTTAATCCCCTGTTCCAAAGCGAATTTCCGGGCTTTTTGATGCACCTCGGCCGTGTTTACACTGTCAGCCGGAACCTGGTGATCATTAATCAGTATAATCTTTTCAGAATCCCAGACATTTTTAAAATTAAACCGGTCCTTAAAAATGTCGATGGTATGCGTGATTGTCGCGTCATTGATCATCAGGCAATCCACATCTACATCCACGATTTCTCCCGGAATTACTTTCCGTTTCCCCGCGTGTTTTGCGATGATTTGTTCTGTCAGTGTCATGTTCATATCCTTATTATTATAAGCCTCCAATATTCTACTGTTCCGGTAATTGGAATAAATTATTGAGGAGTCGGGGTGTTTTTCAAGTAAAGCGGAATGAATGATCCGTTCTGGAATCGTACACTGTCTGAATGCATTAGGGATCGTTAAGAAAGAACAACGGCTGTTATATAGCGGTATAATCGATAACCTTCTCAACCCCTCAAATACCTGCGAGGATCCGCGATCTTTCCTTCAATTGCAGAAGCCACTGCGGTTGCCGGGCTTGCTAAATATACCTTCGCGTCCCGGTGCCCGAGTCTACCCGAAAAATTTCGGTTGTTCGTGCATACAGCAATTTCACCTTTTCCAAGCACACCGCCGTGAACGCCATAACACAACCCGCAGCCCGGACCTGAAACCAACGCTCCAGCATCAATGAATGTGCGGATGAGACCTCTTTCAATCGCCTGGAGATAAATACTCTTTGATGCCGGTGTGATAATCAGTTTGATATAATCCGCTATTTTTCTGCCTTTTATGATCTTTGCCGCAATCTCTAAATCTTCCAGGCGTCCGTTTGTGCAGGACCCGACAAATACCTGGTGGATATTTGTTCCCCTGACCCTTTCTATTGCTTTGACATCATCCACACCGGCAGGTCCCGCAGTCTGCGGGACAACCTCTTTTGCTTCAAGGGTATGTACTTCTTCAAATTTCGCATCCGGGTCATTGGCATAAACTGTATATTCTTTGATACCCCGTTTTTCGACCCAGGTCTTCGTGGTATGATCAAAACCGATCATGGCGTTTTTTGCCCCCATCTCCACAGTCATATTTGCCAGTGTGAACCGGGCATCCATGGAAAGTTTTTCAATCGCTGTTCCGGAATATTCCACAGCTTTATAAACACAACCATCGGCTTTCATCTTCCCGATGATATATAGGATAAGGTCTTTGGAAAAAACTCCATCAGGGAGCTCGCCATTGATTACAAATTTGATTGTTTCCGGAACTTTGAGCCAGATTCTCCCGGTCCCACATATACCCGCCATCTCCTTCGTACCAATGCCCGTGGAAAATGCGGTCAGGGCACCGTATGTCACGGTATGTGAATCCGCGCCGATAAAAAGTTCACCCGGTTTTACACGCCCTTTTTCCGGGATCACCTGGTGGCATACCCCCTCCCCGTAGTAAAAATGTTTGATATTCGATGCCTTCGAAAACTCAACCATTTTCTGATAGCCCGCCCCCGCGTTTTCAGATACCGCAGGCAGTTCATGGTCGATAACCATGGTAATTTTACTGCTATCCCATATGGCCCTGTTTTGACGTTTAAATTCATCAATGACTGCAGGGCCGAATACATCATGCACAAAAACACCGTCCACATCGACGTCCACGATTTCACCCGGCTGAACATGTCCCTTTTTAGCATGCGCCGCAATTATTTTTTCCGTGATTGTCATTCCCATTCAGCTGCCCTCCCGGAGAAGTAATTTGAAAATAAATTCAGGAAAGGGGGCCGCATGATAGTTATGTTCACCGTTTTTTATCATTACAGAATGGTTGTTGATTTCTCCGCTCAAAGACAGCTCTTCATCGATACTTAAAGCGTCTTTGAGTTCAATGACAGACAATCCCGCGTTAATGGCGTTCCTGAAGAATATACGCGCAAAGGATACCGCGATCACGGCATACGCTCCCAATATTTTCAAAACATCCACCGCCTGCTGCCGGCTGGAACCGCATCCGAAATTTTTACCCGCCACAATGATGTCACCGGTTTTGAATTCTTTTGAAAAATCCTGATTCACCACTTCAAAGGTATGGTTTTTCATCTCATGAAGATCTTTAATCAGGTGCTGTGTGGCGATAATCATATCCGTATCGATATTATGGCCGAATTTCCACACCCTGCCGTTAAAACTAATTTTTCTGTCTTTTGTTTTCATAATAATATTATCTTAATGTCGGATCTGCACATCTCCGCGTAGCGGAACATACATTAATGCATTTCTCTGTGAACTCTGTGCCTGTGAAAGACTATGTTTTACTTTGAAACATCATCCTCGGCGGAGTAATGATCCATATGGATTTTAATATCGTATCACCTGTATTTTTCAGAATATGTGGAATATCAGACGGAAAACCGATACTGTCTCCTTTGTTGAGCTCATAGGTTTGTGATCCGTAAACCAGCTCACATTTACCTTCAAGAATATAGCCCAGCTCTTTGCCCACATGACCGTATTCGATATCACCCTTTTCACCGCCGATTTCAATTTCAATGATAAACGCCTCAATATCATGCTCTGCGGGGATATCATCCACCTTTGAAAGCTGGCGCAGAAGAACATCCCCGGATTTGATGCTTTTACCCCTATTCGACTGAACAATGGTCACCTTCTTGTTTTGTTTGTAATCGCTGAAAAGATATTCATAATCGATCCCCAGCACATCAGAGATCGTCAAAAGCGTATCAATGGAAGGGGATACCTTATTTGTTTCAATCTGGGAGACGAGGCTTTCACTGACATTCGCCTGTTTTGCCACTTCCTTCAGGGTGATATTTTTCCGTTCCCGTATGGCCCTCAGCTTATTTCCGAATCGGTATTTGATGTTTTTCTTTACCAATATTTAATCTCCTTAAGTATATATAAAGTTTTAAAACGTTCTTGTCAACTAAAAATTTCACATCAGGCAAACTTCTAACAGGGAAGTACCAAATCGTTGCCCTAAACCCGTATATATACTCCCTTAATTGAATGCCGCAAATTGGGAGGTGATCCAAAAATTTTAACTTGTTGCACCGGGTCATTACAGGTACTATATTAAAAAAGAATCCGACAACTTATCAATTAAAATATAGGAGAATTTCCGATGAAAAAATATATCATTGTCTTTCTCTTGAGCATGTTTATTATTTTTTCTGCAAGCGCCGGTTTTGCTGCCAGGTGTAAAGGACCTTCTGACTTCTGCATCGGGCTGGTCACCGATGTGGGTGTGATTGATGACAAATCATTTAACCAGTCAACCTGGGAAGGTGCCAAACAGGCTGCTTCAATACTGGGAACGCATTGTAAATACATCGAGACCAAAGACGCCAAAGATTACATGCCAAATATCGATCTGTTTGCAAAAAATGGATACAAGGTCATTATTACCGTGGGTTTTGCCCTGGGCGAGGCCACCGTACAGGCCGCGGCCAAATACCCGGACATTAAATTTATTGGCGTGGACCAGTTTCAGCCAAAAGCCGTTCCCAATGTTGCAGGATTGATTTTTCATGAAGACCGGGCAGGATTTAAAGCCGGTGCTCTTGCGGCGATGCTGACCAAAACAAAAATTGTTGCCGCCGTTCTGGCGACCGACATGATTCCGCCGATTGTTAATTTTAATAAAGGGTATGAAGCCGGTGTCCGGTATATCGACCCATCGATAAAAATTATTTCCACATTTCATCCGGGCGGCCTGGACGTGGCCTTTACCGACCCTGAATGGGGAGCCGCAACCGCCAGGCAGGCTCTTGACCAGGGTGCGGACGTGGTGTTTGCCTTAGGGGGTCTGACCGGAAACGGCGGACTGATTGAAGTGGCCGCGCACAAAGGAAAGTACTGCATCGGTGTGGATACGGACCAATATGAAACCCTGCCGGAGTCCAGACCATGCCTTGTTTCATGCGCATTAAAACTCATTACCCCGGCAGTGATTGAACTAGTCAAGCAGGCGAAGAACAACAGGTTCCCATCTGGTAACTATTTTGGGGGTGTGGGGTTGTCACCGTTTCACGGTTTTGAAAAAACCATCCCCGAATCCGTAAAGAAGAAACTGATCGAAATAGATAAAGGTATTAACAATGGATCGATCAAAGTAATGAAGTAAAGTATCCGGTGATCTATGGGGTGATTGAAGGTTTTGAAATCACTTCTATAATATATTCAGGTCCATCAGCATACCTTTTGGTTCAGTCATCCTGGCCTCCATTTTCGGCGCACTGATATTGTTTCTTTCCGGCACTGATCCAATAGCGGCTTACCTGGCCCTGCTCGAAGGTTCTTTTGGGGACATGAAAGCAGGGGCCAGTATGATACAGTTCTCCGCGGACGTATCCATCAATATCATCGATATTATACTGGCCCTTGTATTATTCTTTGTGGCAGCAGAGGTAATCATAAGAAAAATCATACCCGGCCTTGGAAAACCGGGAGAAAAAATATCGTTACCGGATCTGGCATCAAAAGAAATGCTGGGACTTCTGATGAGCGGGACAGATCCGGGAGACCATTTAACCATAAAATCGGATTTATAATTTCCGCTCGAAGAGGACTCAGAGGCGTATTGAAGAATTCATATTTTTAGTTTCAAGATCAGTTTTGAATCTTTCGTATCGATGAAATTAATCAGGAAAAATTTTATCTTGACATATGCATTTATGTGCACTAATGTAATTGTATGGAAACTGAAGAAGAGAAAAAGAGAATCATTGATGAACTGATCAGCAATTTTGACCTTAAGTTTTTCAGAACCCTGGGAGAGCCGGGTCGTCTTGAAATTTTAAAGTTTTTGATCCAAAACGGCCGTTCCGATGTAGGCACCATCTCCGAATCCATGCCCCAGGACCGATCCGTGGTTTCCAGACATCTTCAACTCATGCATGAAGCCGGAATTTTGAACAGTGAAAAAGAAACACGGCATGTATTTTATTCGGTCAACGGTCAGCATTTTATTGAAAAACTGGAAGGGATAACGGCCCTGACCAAGCAGTGTATATCCAAATGCTGCCCTTCGTGCTGTGAATAAAGGAAAAAGGGCCTCTTTTTTTACCTATAAATATGCATAAGAGCGCATGTGTGCAATAAAACAAACATAACCAATGCTTGAGACAGATAATGTTTTTGAAAATCGCTTAGAGCATTTGGTCATTATAAGTGGTTTTCTTATATACCGGGTAGATCCAAAACAGAAGTTTTAAAACCACTTCTACCCTGAAAGGAGGTGAGAAAATATGGTACGCTTTATGATTCCGCGAATGGCGCATTGCAGCGACGGCTGCACTAGACGGTCCTGAATATGACAAATAAAACTGTTCCTGCATATCCATCAAACCCGAATTCATTTGGCTCCCCATTGATGGATATGCAGTTCAAAATCGATTAATATCAATTTGACAGAATGGATCAAGAAAATACTTTATTTTCCAGCCCTCAACCCAAATAACACACTCTGATCAAACAAGCAAAATCAAATTGACAATCACGCTCTATCCAAGATAAATTTAGAGGTGGTGTCCAATTTTCAATCCCTGATAAAATTCAGCTCGAATAACTGGAGGATCATATGTATAAATTCCGCGTTTTTCGATTCATATTGATATCCATTTCACTTTTGGTTTTTACAATAACCTGCTTTCCTGTTCAGGCTATTGCAGCCAAAACAACCTCGGATCCAGCTCATAAAGGATGGCAAAAAAGGGGAAAGAAAATTAAGGCCATCGATTGGAAAGACATTCTTCCTTACTGCATGGAATGTTCATACGAGGTCAGTGACTACAATCTGGCCATGAAAGCGGTTATAAAAAGACGTTATGAAATTGCACGTCACAGAAATCAGCTGAATATCTTTTTAAAAAAACATAAAAAAAAGATAAAAAAGAATAGTGCAACCGCTGAAGAGATTCGAAAAATAAGTACACTGGAAGAACTGTATGCCGATTTGGATAAAGTTCTGAAAAAACACCTCATCGAATCGGAACTGACTGCTGAAAAAATACGCCGGAAAATCATAAAATGTGAAAAACAGGTCTGCAAACGTAAAAAAAGTAGAAAAACTAAATTTAAAAAAGGAGTGTGGCCGGGTGATACGGATAGACCACTTCCGCCGATCATAGGATGGAATTTAAATTTTCCATGGGAAGGTCCATACAGTTCAGATTGCTACTCCTGCGAACGACTGTCTCAACGATTGAATGAACTTCCCACACTTTTCAGGGAACATTCCCTTAAGCGGGTCAGGATGAGAATGGAAATCGAAGAGATTAGATTAATCTCGAAAATCTTAGCACAGACAGATCCATCTGGACTGAAAACTTATGAAGCGGATTCAAATACAAATGAGAAGCGGGTTGAAGATCAGGAAAAACGCATCGAAAGTATTGAAAACTATTTTTCAAAGATAAACGAAAAGTATAAAGACTGTACTGAAATATACTGTGATGAACATGGATCCATGTGTCCCGTGCGTCCGGCCAATATTCCAATCATTGTGGGGTCCAAATCAGATGTTGGTACCACAGCATATAAAAAACAGAAGCTTCAGCGGGCATTGCTCGGTTTTATACCAAAATTCGGCCTGGGCGGTGAAGATGAAGAGCCACAAACAAAAAGGGATCGGGTTTTAAGAAGCCATAAAATCACTCTGAAAGATAAACCAACGAAGACAAAACTGACTGTGGGAGGAAAATTTATTGATGACGGCATGCTGATCAGCTCGATGATTAAAAAATCACCGGGCGACGGCACATTTCAAACAATATATTTGGAAAATTCGAAAGGCTGTCGAATATATCCCATCTATTACTGGATTTTTTCTTATTGGGCTGAATCGACACTGAGTGTGAGCTGGAGCAGTGAACGTTATGCAAATAATAAGCAATCCCAAAAAGAAGACAGCTGGGAAGAACTCGGTCGCGATCATCCGGGTACAGCCGAATTTATGGATGATCGCTCAGAAGGGATGATGGCAATTTGGGAGCAAATGGGTTTCACGATGGCTGCCAATGGAGTAAGATCCCTGGGCACCATATTTCCGGTGGACCCGGCCATGCTGGAAGACAAGCCCGTGACCCTGGTCGTTCATATCACGCGCCCCAAAGAAGACCCTGTAATAACCGTACCGTACGTCATGCAATTGTCACTTCATAAGGGGAAGATCAAGCTTGAACGTATCGAGAAGA
Organism: Deltaproteobacteria bacterium; assembly: GCA_030593645.1. Classification (GTDB taxonomy): domain Bacteria; phylum Desulfobacterota; class Desulfobacteria; order Desulfobacterales; family JAUVGT01; genus JAUVGT01. The sequence continues at coordinate 11,007 of JAUVGT010000019.1, read as the reverse complement.
GCCTGGCTGAAGAGAATAAATAATAAAAATATAGGGGACAAACCTTTATGTTTGTCCCCCATCTCAAATTAATCCTCAGACTTCAACGCCGCCGGATCAAAAGGAGAACCCGGGGGGGAAAGCCCTTGTTCCCAGTTCGCGATCAAGCATTAAAAGAGCGGATTTATCATCACCGGCCAGCTCCAGGTCAGCTACAATTTTACTCGCATTTGCTTCTTCTTCAACCTGTTCATCCACAAACCATGCAAGCACAGGCGCGGAGGCATATTCCTTTTCTTCCCGGCTCAGGGCAACCAGATCATTGATCTTCCCGCTGATGAACAGCTCATGCCGGACGCATCTTTGAATGCCTCAAGCGGTGAGAACCATTCTGTCTTAAGCTGCTTGATATCCAGCAGTGTGATTTTCCCGTCCCGGTCATTGATGTGATCAAAAACTTCATGGGCCTGACATCTCACCCAGTGGGCCATACCGTCCAGGCTCAAGGAATGAAAGTAGGCAACCATCGACAAATAAATATATGATGACTCAATTTCATTTTTAATCTGGTCATTGATAGCCTCGTTTATTTTTTATTTATCATATTGATTCTCCTTTATCATGTGGATGAATATATCGGTTTTTTTATGTTTAAAAATAAATTAAGACAAGGGCCGCAAATTGTCAATTTACTTAAATACAGGAGACCACCACGTTACCTTTACTAAATTGATATTTGGACTTCAGACTTTACTATTGCACTAATCAATTGTCATTAATCAATACAACTATAAGGCATTAAAATAGTAATTTCTACCTATACGGATTTGAGTAATTTGCCGGATTGATTTCTTATATTTTTAATGGTATATAGATCTTAAAATCAAAAATTCCGAAATCATACTTATGAGCAAACAGAATATTCTAATCATAGTAAAAACATACCCTGAAATCAGCAAGAAATATACTGAAACTGTTTGTACTGGTGGAATCCTTGCTGACTCAAAGCAATTAATAAGACTTTATCCGGTTCGTTACAGATATTTGGATGGTGATGCTAAATTTTCAAAATATCAATGGATTGAAGCAGATATTACCAAATCTATCAATGACAACCGGCCTGAAAGTTACAATCTAATTGAAAATTCTTTAGAGTTAAAGGATATTATTCGTTCTGGTAAAGACTGGCATGAGAGAGAAAAGTGGGTTCTAAATTCTCAAAATATTTACAAATCCCTGGAGGAATTAATAAAAGCTCAAAACATTAGCAATACATCACTTGGAATCATAAGACCAAAAGAAATTATCGGCTTTTCCATTGAAAATAAATCTCAAATGGATATTAAGGATGCAGAACTTAAAAAAAATGGAATTATTAAACAGCTTGATATGTTTGAGAGTAGAAAGGATCTTGAAATTATTCCGGTAAGATTTATATTGAAGTTCATCTGTGAAGATAGTAAATGCAGTGGACACAACCTAAGTATCCTTGACTGGGAAATTAGTCAACTGTATCGGAAAATAAAATATTTGGATAATTGGAAAACAAAACTTGAAGATAAAGTAATGCAAATATGCAGTGAAAAGAATGAAGTATTTTTAATTTTAGGAAATATGGCCAGATGGCAACATATTTTTTGTATTCTTGGTTTTTTCTACCCACCTAAAATAAGGCAAAAATATCTTTTTGATTAGAAGTAGTCATAAAAATCTTCACCCAGATAAAAGTTCAATGCAAGCGAATATTTTATTACCACTTCTAAATCGGTTTTATGTGTGTAATTTTTAGTCCATTACCGTTTAGTTTTTTTATTTCATCGGCAACAACACTTCTGTGACATTTTTTAGCATCCCTTTCGTAACAAAGTAATGCAATTCTTTTACCATCAACTAAAATCTTATATAGATCATTTATATTCTCGGATTTGCAACGAATTTCTTTTTTATATTCATTAAAAAATGTCTTATAATCACCTGTCGAAATTAACATATTTCTCATCTGTTTTGATGTTCCCAGACCCCGATAATTTATATATTCAATATTCCTCTTATTAAGTGTTTCGTCTAAACTGCTCTTAGAAAAGCCCTTTTTCCTGCTTAATGGGAGATGTCTAACATCCGCTATTAAATTAATTTTGTAGTGTTTTAAATATTTTAAAAAATCGATTTGTGATAAACCTTCGTATCCGATCGTAAATATTTCCATAATTTTTATCCAATTTTATTGTTTATTATGTATAATATATATCCCTGAAGACTACTTTTGTAAACAATTAATTTAAAAATGAGGATATTTGGTGACTCCCCGAAGCGACTAACTTTCTCTCTTTTTGTCTTCCTCCCGGCCAAGATTGATTCCCGTAATGGCTAACTTTATATCTTTTAAAAGCATTTTTACGCTTTCCACTTCATCCTTTCTTACCATTACTGGGAAAATAGCTATTTGCTCAAAATCTTTAACTCATAAAAAGATATGCGATTGCCCTATGTGGAAAAGGTTTGGAAGATTCAACAATGATTTAAAATATTTCCCACATCATCGAGGCCAGAGTATCCATTTCGTTCGCTTCTTCCGGCTCTTGAATTGGCCCGGCCCATAGCCCATTAAATTCGTCAACACTCACAGGGTTGATATATTTTCGCACATTAGATGAGGGAATGAACAGATCTGAATTGACAAATATTATTGTTGGCCTATTTCCTTCTCCGGATATTACATCTTCCATACTTTTGTACCAATAGTAACCCGGTTTGTCTGGCCTTCCATATGTCCACTTCATAACCCGATACCTTTTGAATTACGCGCAAGGGGCATCGGTGGAGTAGCTGCCCCTCGCGCTGTTGGACGACAATTCGTTGCCTTAAAAGTGGTATATATGATAATCCAGATGGAAATCAATCCGGTGAACTACTCTTTTTTTTGTGGGTAGAACTACTTAAACACTGTAGAACTACTCTGTTTTTCGTGGGTAAAACTACTTAGAAGTGATTTGGGAGATCAACAATTCATTGAAGCGGTTCACATATATAAAAATGGATTGAATGGATAAAGGGATATTTTCATTATTCTGTTTCATATGAATACATAACCACATCATGACCTTTTTCTTCCGGCTCATTTATAGGCCCGGCCCATTGTCCTTTATACTCTTCAATGCTAACAGGCTCTTTATATTCAAACAAGTTCAACTGGGGTACACGGAACGTGGAATCAACATAAAGTATTCTGGGTTTCCCGGTTAACCCGGGAAGAACATCTGTATCACGCTTATACCAATAGTTACCCGGTTTTTTCGGTTTTTCAAATGTCCATTTCATAACGATATTTCCTTTCTCATTCGCACAAGCTGCATTCATGAGGTGGGGTGGAGTTTTGTTAGAAGCAGTATTTAAACCACTGACATAAACAATTGCCCTTTTACAAATATATATCTTTGGGATGGGTAAAATCAATCCGGGAAACTACTCTATTTTTTATAGGTAGAACTACGCAGTTTTCATATTTTTTACGGAATATAAGCGGGGTGGTTTTGAAATCGCAGGAGAAAACCCTTGGGCTGCCCTTAAAAATAGATTTATTTCATTTGATGAGAACTCAATCAGATCTTAGATGCATCATTTTTTATCTAAAACCCGACGCACCGTTTCCGCAATATCCCTCATTAAGAAAGGCTTCATGACAAAAGCCTTGATGCCTGAAGCCATTGCGGTTTCTTCCTTAATCTTCGAGCTGAACCCGGTACAAAGAATGACCGGAAGATCAGGCCTGACCGCGATTAATTTTTTTGCAAGTTCATCACCCTTGATGACTGGCATGGTCAGATCTGTAATAACGAGGTCAAACCTGTTCGGATGATCCGAAAAAATCCTCAAAGCCTCGCTACCGCTTGTACTGGTCATTACCTTATATCCAAGAGATTCCAACATCTTTTTTCCGATATCGATCAGATATTCTTCATCATCAACAAAAAGAATATGTTCGGTACCTTTAGCCAGAGGTATATTGGTCCTTTCCTCCGATTCCGTTTTTCTTTCAACAGCTGGCAAAAGCACCTTAAAGCGGGTTCCCTTTCCCGGCCCGCTTTCGGCATAAACCACACCACCATAGCCCTTGACAATACCGTGAACCACCGAAAGGCCCATACCGGTACCTTCATGTTTTTCCTTCGTTGTAAAAAATGGATCAAATATTTTATCCAATATCTCGGGCCGTATGCCATAACCTGTATCGCTCACCATTAACCTCAGGTAGGGCCCAGGATTCAGTTCAGGATATTTGTCCGTAAAATCTGAATAAAGCTCCATGTTGGATAGGCTCACCACCAGAACTCCGCCGTGTTCTTCCATGGCATGACCGGCATTGGTGCAAAGGTTCATCAATACCTGGTGAACCCGGGTAGGATCCCCCATGATCAATCCATCGCTCTTTATTTCCTGACGAATCTCTATTGTTGCGGGCAGAGATGCCCTCAGGAGCTTTAGAGCCTCTTTAACGATCAGGCTGACCTGTACAGGCTTAAGCTCTTGCTCGGTCTGACGGCTGAAAGTGAGAATCTGCTGAACCAGCTCTGAAGCACGTAATCCGGCGTCATACACCCCGTTTAAATTTCTTTCCAGTGAAGAGCCCTTTTGCACTTCCCCAAGGGATAACTCTGTGAATCCGAGTATGGAACCTAATATATTATTGAAATCATGGGCAATGCCGCCGGCCAGTGTCCCGATGGATTCCATCCTCTGGGCCTGCTGCAACTGTTTTGCGAGATTTTTCTTCTCCTTTTCCACTTCCTGGATCTGCATTAATCTTTTCTGAAGAGATTCCATTGCATTTGCTGCTTTGATCGCTTCACAGCTGTATGAGGCCAGAACCATACCAATTTCCATATCCTGTTTGGTGAATGGTGGATGTTTCTTGTTATGAAGTGCTATCACACCAAGAGGCCTGGACTGTTTATCAAAAAATGGAAACGCCAGCAAAGAACCATCCTTGTATCCTGTCCATCCGCTCGGCTTGATATTATTTTCTCTGCTGATATCGTTAATAAGAATCGGCTTATTCTTTTCAAGAGCTTTACCCAGGATTGTGTGTGAAGACATCGGAAGGCTTAATAACTTTATTGCATGGGTCGAATCCAGTGTATGACCTAAAACAAGCCCTCCATCCTTCACCAGGTATAGGCTGCCGCCCTCGGCGGCCATGTTTTTAGCAAACTCCTCTAATAACCGGCGGGCTAAATCCTTTAAAGTACTGCAGGCCGCAATGACACGCGTAGAATCCACCATTGCTCTCAGCCGGCGATTGAGCTGGTAGAGTTCTTCTGTACGGTTGGCTACCTCATACTCGAGATCCTTTCTGTAAGCCAGATTTTCCTGGCGCAAACGGGCTTTTGTCAGGGTATTTTTGACCGTATGATTCAAAACCGACATATTTTCAATGGGCTTGAGCACGTAATCCCACGCTCCCTGATGAAGGGCCTCAATAGCATCAGCGATTATACCGGATCCCGAAATCACGATCGAAGGCGTATCCGGAGATGTTTTTTTGATATAAGCCAGCACTTCCAGGCCGTTTATTTCCGGCATCCGCAGGTCAACCAGTACCAGTTCAGGATCCTCCCGATCGAACACCTCTATGCCGATACGGCCGTTTTCAGCAGTCAGCACCTGATAACCTAAATCCTCCAGGTAATACTTAATACTGCTGCGAATTGCCTCGTCATCATCGATCACAAGTATCTTTGTTTGTACCGTCTCTATCATCGCTCTCCTGACAGTCATAATCATTGTATTCTTTCAGTTTAGCACACCATTCAATTTCTTTGAACCAGAAAAAAATTCAATTTAAAAATAGGGGCTAACGCCACGGTTGAAAAAGTTGTAACCATCTATATATATTATAAATAACAAATTTTATTGATCTATTGGATAATTATGATATGATGTCAATATTGCTGAAGAGCTTATTTCGGTTTTTTAATCGCCCGTTTTAAAAAACTGAATTTTGAACCTAACATTTTAATAAGAGTTCCAATCATGAAGAATCGTATATCTTGGCAAATTAGAACGATCTTATTTTTTATCGGCATATGCACCTCCGGCCACACCCAGGATAATGACAGGATGTTTTTCCAGGAGGTTGCCAATATCAATATGATACCAACCTGTATGATTCAAGACAGGGATGGTTTTATCTGGATCGGTACCAGGGGCGGTCTTGTAAAATTTGATGGTCACTCCTTAAAAATAATAAGATCCGGTCCGAATTCACTTTCCGGAAATCATATTGTCAGTATGCTTGAAGATTCAGATGGAATAATCTGGCTGGGAATAAATGGTGGTGGTGTTAATAATTTTGATAAAACAACCGGCAAAATTATCGCTTACCCTTATTACACTACAGAAATAAATGGTACAAGAGGTTCTCCATATCAGTATTTAGTACAATCTATGGCGGAAGATAATCAGGGAAGGATATGGATTGCAAGTTCCAGGGGACTCAGCCGTTATGATAAAGAGAAAGGAATATTTGAGCATTATCTTCATGATGAAAAAAATATAAACTCATTATTATCGAATAGAGTATTTTCATTTTTTAAGGACAGTAACGGCTTTATCTGGATGGGCTATGATCTATTGGAAAATGAAAATAATGAATCCAGTCCATTCGATATTTCAAGACTGGACCCGGATACAGGTAATTTTAAGCATTACGATATTATCGATAATTCTTCAACTGTTTCCCGAATAAAATACATATCAGAAGATCAGGATGGAAAAATATGGATTGCCTGTACGAATGTTATCGATTCCGTAATGACCCATCAGTTAAAAAGATTAGATCCTGTGACAGAAAGTATAAAAGAATTTTCATTTTATGAGAATACTTCATCTGAATTATTCTCTGAAAATATCTACCAGGCCGAGATTTTCAATCTTTATCCGGACTATATATTTTTAAGTCATGAAATATTTGATACTCCAACGACGATACAATTAAATATAAAAACCGGGGACTACATTTTTTATGGACATGAAACAAAAGATACTCCGGAAGAACAAAATCCCGGATTCAGATATATGATTGAAAATAAGTCCGGAGTTCTCTGGGGAGTAGATCCTTTCGGTAAATTATTTAAACATGAACCTTCATTTGCAAAATTTGAAGTCCTCAAAAAAAATCCATTAGATCCGAATAGTATTCCAAGCCATAAAATTACCAGAATGATTGAAGATAAGGATTCTCCCGATATCATCTGGATCGGAACATTAGATCGCGGTCTGATTAAGTGGAATCGAAAAAAGGATACTTTCATACAATACCCATCTATTCCGGGCGATACCGCAACTCTTCCGGCAAGATATATTATTGGTCTTGCCGACACTGGAAATGGTAACGTTGTCATTGGCAGTTTAAGCAAAAAGGGAAAATTAAGCATTCTCGATAAGCAGACAAATACATTTCTGAAGCATCTTGATATCTCGTCTGTTAACGACATACTCCCGGATTCGAAAGATTTAAATATAGTATGGTGTACAGGAGTTGGCCTGGGTTTAATAATGGTAAACATTCAGACTGATGAATATATTCAATTTACCAATATCCCGGAAGATAGTACAAGTATTTCCACTGGTTTAAGTTACTGGGTCATTCAAGATTCAAATCATTACAATCATCTCTGGATCGCCACAGCTACCGGTATGAATCGATTTGATAAAAATACTAAACAATTTAGAAGATATTATCACGATCCGGATGACTTTGAAACCATGCCGGATATGAGAATAAACAGTATATCGGATAATGGCGATGGGACCTTATGGGTTTGCACAGCCGGAGGGCTGGCTCATTTTAACAAAAAAAGCGGAAAAAGCATTGTTTATAATAAGGATAACGGATTTCCAACAGATTTTATTTACTCTGTACAAATTCATAATAAGATACTCTGGATACAATCGGATATTGGAATTATTAAATTTAATCCAAAGAAACCGGAAAGAATAAAAACCTATGGGGAGCAGGTTGGGGTTACACCTTTTATTTATCAGGGATCTTTAAAAACCCATGACCATTATATCTTTTTCAGCGGCTCTCTGAATGGCCCCACATATTTTCACCCGGATGATATTAAAGCAAATCCATCTAAACCGCCTGTACACCTGACTTCATTGAAACAGGGCGGAGTAAAACTGGAATTGCGGCCGGAACTTGAAACTATTAAAACAATAACCCTTGGCTGGGATGAAAATTTCTTTGAATTCGAATATGTCGCATTGAATTATATCAATCAAAACAAAAATCATTATCAATACTTATTAGAAGGATTTGATAACAATTGGTTTAATGCGGGCACAAAAAAATTCGGACGGTATTCAAATCTCAATGGCGGATCTTATATACTGCGAATTCGTGGTTCCAATGATGATGGTATCTGGTCGGTACCTGAACAGGATGTTGCACTTAAAATAATTGTCAAAACTCCGTTTTGGAGAGCATGGTGGTTTTATCTTTCAATTACTCTTGGTGTTTTAAGCGTTATTTGTATTTTCACCGTCCAGAGAAAACGGGCTGGAGAAGCGCTGCAAAAAAGCGAGGCAAAATTCCGCGGACTTGTCGAGTCTTCCAGCGACTGGATATGGGAAGTGGACGCAAAGGGAGTCTACACGTATGCAAGCCCGAAGGTAGAAGCCATCCTGGGTTACAAACCGGAGGAGGTGATCGGCAAGACTCCCTTCGACCTGATGCCGCCGGAACAAGGGGAGCAAACTGCGAGATTTTTCGAGGATGCGGCAGTAACCGGTGAGTCGATTGTCAATTTAGAAAACATCAACCTGCGTAAAGACGGCCATCGCGTTATTCTTGAAACCAGCGGCGTTCCGTTTTTTGACGAAGCAGGGAAGGTCATCGGTTATAGAGGTGTGGATCGAGATATCACTGAGCTGAGGCGTGCAGGGAAAGCGCTCAATGAATCGGAAGCACGCTACCGCACACTGGTTGAAAACGCGCCTGAAGCAATTGCCGTTCTCGATCTCGATACTGGTATTTTCGTGGACATAAATGAGAATGCCGTACAACTCTATGGGCTCTCAAGGGAACAACTGCTGAGAAGCAATCCTGCCGATGTAAGCCCACCGAATCAACCCGACGGTCGTTCTTCACGCGAAGCAGCCATGAGTTTTGTCATAAACGCATTTGAAGGCAACCCCCAGACTTTTGAGTGGACACACTTGAATAGAAAAACGGGGAAAAAAATTTTCTGTGAAATCCGTCTGGTTCGATTGCCGTCATCAGAACGCAAACTGGTGCGCGGCAGTATTGTGGACATTACTGAGCGCAAGCAACAGGAAACCGAACTGCGAAACCTGCGCAACTACTTGTACAACATTATCGACTCCATGCCGTCTGTGCTTGTTGGGGTCGACATCGATGGCAGGGTTACCCAATGGAACAAGACAGCGGAACAAACCACCGGAATCACTGCCACCGCCGCGCAGGGAAAAAATCTTGCTGATGTTTTCCCGCATGTGGCATCTGAGATGGAAAAAATAACCGAAAGCATCCGAACCCGGAAAACAAAACAGGAGCAGAAGAGACCCTACATGTCAGAGAACGGCACCGGTTACGAGGACGTGACCATCTATCCCTTGATTACCAATGGCGTGGAAGGCGCGGTGATCCGCATTGACGATGTCACCAATAAGGTGCGCATGGAAGAAATGATGATTCAGAGCGAAAAGATGCTCTCTGTAGGCGGACTTGCGGCGGGTATGGCACATGAGATCAACAATCCCCTGTCCGGGATAATGCAGAACGCCGCGGTGATGGCTGACCGCCTGACCGGCGACCTGCCGTCCAGCCACCGGGCTGCCGAAGAGGCGGGAACCTCTATGGAGATCATTCGTGCCTTTATGGATGCCCGCGATATACCCAATATTCTGGAGAGCATTCGAAAATCGGGCTGCCGGGCAGCCGAAATCGTTGCAAACATGCTGAGCTTCGCCCGCAAGAGCGACTCCACATTTTCGGCCCAAAATATGGCCGATCTCATCGATCAGACCATGGACCTGGCCGGCAGCGACTACGATCTGAAAAAGAAGTACGATTTCCGCCAGATCGAGATCATTCGCAAATACGACAAAAACCTGCCTACGGTTCTCTGCGAGGCTGGCAAGATCCGGCAGGTGCTGCTCAACATTCTGCGCAACGGTGCCGAGGCGATGAGTGAGTACAGGGCAGATCACACGGCGCATAGCGTTGAAGCCGAAGCGCCACGTTTTGTGCTGAGGCTGGCTCACGAGAAGGAGGCAGGTATGGTCCGCATCGAGATAGAAGATAACGGCCCGGGAATGGACGAAGAAACCCGAAAACGGATCTTCGAGCCCTTCTTCACAACAAAACCGGTGGGTCAGGGAACGGGTCTGGGACTTTCTGTCTCCTATTTTATTATAACCGAAAATCACCGGGGCGAAATGGCTGTTGAATCCCAACCCGGAGTCGGCGCTAATTTTATCATCCACTTGCCTTTAAAAAGGATCACGTTTCATTCCCAACCATCTCTCAAAAAATAGATGAATTCATTTTTAGTGCTCCGTCACAATAAGTGTAACATGTTACACTTCCGTGGTGTTACATTTCTGTAACTGTGACAAATATGTTTTTTCGAATCCCAAGCCCTTTATTTACTATTGCTGGTTATCCCACTGTTATCACTAAATATTATATTTAATATTTAGTTTTCAATTATTTGGCATAGAACTTGATATTACAGACTGGTAAATACAAAAAACACACTCAAACGGAGGTAACAATAATGGATTTAATACTTAACGCAAAAAATCTTTCAGGTAACGAACCAAAACTTAAATTGGCTTTTCAGTCCATGGATTCTACTATGAAGACCGAAGTTTTTACTTCTGTGGATAGTGTGGTGACCCGGCTTATTCAGACTTCATGCGAAGAGGCGACCGTTATACTGAACGCTAAAAACAGAGATGAGCTGTCGGAACTGCTTCCACTCCTGCCTTTATTCGATA
>JAUVGT010000355.1 GCA_030593645.1 Deltaproteobacteria bacterium | reverse complement strand
AGTACCCATCCGAGTTCTATCGCGATGTAAGGCAGCGGGATTGACCAGAGCATCATTTTTAAATACAAAGGATTATCAACCAATTCTTTTTGCTTGAACCATTTGAACCGCGGGAGGAGTATGTATTTTGACCATCCATACAGTGTCAGGAGAATAAATAAAGATCCAAGCCCCACCATTACCCTGAAGGAAAAAAAAGATAACAATACAGGCGGTCTTTCGTCTTTGGGAAAGTCTTTCAAGCCTTTAACCTCCGCATTAATATCATGATAACCCAGCAGACTAAGGATTCCAGGAATTTTAATGAACTCGACAACATTTTTTTCTTTTTCCTCATCCGGTATTGCAAACAATACGATAGGCGCTCTTCTGGTTGTTTCCCAGTGGGCTTCCATGGCTGCCAGTTTGGCTGGCTGTACTTCGGAAACATGAACGGCGTGCATATCTCCTTCAACGGCGATAAAAATGGAGAATATCATGCCGAATATCAGGGCCATGCGAAACGATTTTGTAAAAAGCTCGATATGCTGCTTCCTGAGCAGATGGTATGCACTGACACCCATGACGAAAAACGAACTTAGGATGAACGCGGCCGGAACCGTGTGGAATATTTCAAGAATAGCAAACTTATTAAGGAGTACTGCCATAAAATCCGTCAGTTCCGCCCGCCCGTTTCGGATGGTATACCCGACCGGATGCTGCATCCACCCATTGGCCGTGAGGATCCAGATGGCTGATATATTTCCGGCGGCCGCTACCATCCACATGCATGCCGCATGGGCTTTTTTTGATAGTTTTTTCCAACCGAATATCCATATACCAATGAATGTGGACTCCAGGAAAAAGGCAACGGTTGCCTCGATGGCAAGCAGGGATCCGAAAATATCTCCCACATACGCGGAATAACGAGCCCAGTTTGTTCCGAATTGAAACTCCAGGGTGATTCCGGTAACCACTCCCAGTGCGAAGTTTATCAAAAATATTTTGCCCCAGAATTTTGTCATTCTCAGGTATAATTCATCGCCTGTTTTCACGTATTTTGTTTCCATAATAGCGATCAGTATGGACAGTCCCAGGGTGAGGGGAACAAAAAGGAAATGAAACATCGTTGCCGTGGCGAACTGCAGTCTGGACAGCAGTACTACATCCATGTAAACCTCCTGAAATTTATGGAATTATAAAATGACGATGTTTTGAATCCTTTTCAAGAATGAATTAAAATACCGTCATTCAATTAATCCCAATATACATTCTATCCGCTGAATTCAGTTATCATAAGTTCAGAATGAAATTGTCCGGTGATCGTTTAAATGATACTATTCAGGCTGAACCCTCTAACGTACATTGTGTGAAATCGACTTTACTTCCACAGGACTTACATTTGTGTTCTTTATCGAATTCATCTGAGAATATTTCCATTTCAAAATTACATTCCGGGCATTTACAATTGAATGTTTTCAAATGTTTAAATTTTTCGTAACCCGGACAATGTTGAGGAGTTGTCATTTTAATCTCCTTTTCCCTAACTTATTATGGGGTTATCAGGTTGTTATCAATGATTTTACATTTTATCAGCGATTTCTTTACCATAGTCTTGAGCCATTGGAATACCGCCTTCAAGATAGCTTGCTTTCAATCTGAGTGCGGAGGCGGTCATATTCATTTTAAATATATTTTTCATTGTATCGAAAATCCTGTCCGGCGCTTCACCGCTCCACCCAAAAGCTCCAAACGCTCCGCCGGTTTTTCCCTCGAGCTCTGCTTTTTCGGCCAGGAACAATGTTGTTTTCATACTCTGGATCATATCACCGTGATAGGTGGCCGAACCGAGTACTACAGCGTCATACCCCGTTAGATCTGTTTCATTTTTGATTTCTACAATTTTGACCACTTTAGCTTCATGACCCGCGATTCTGATTCCTTCCGCGATCAATTCGCCGATTTTCAGTGTTTCGCCTGCCCGGGTGGCGCAAACGATTAATGCTTTACCCATTTTTCAACTCCCTTCTCATTTCAATCATCCGATTCGTTTATCAGTTCCTTCATACTGACAATCTGGTGTATAACATGTATTATCAAGAAATTCACATTTTACCTTGCAGGATGGACACTCCTTGGGCGGGGTTTTTGCTTCCAGAGTGTAACTGCAATTTGAACATTTCCAGCTTTGCATATGATCACCTCCTATCATTTTTTATACTGCGTAATGTGAAGCCGTCCGCTGTCTATCCGGCATCCGGATAATAAATTGATTTTACACAAGACAGCGGGTTGATGGGTTTCGGAAATTACTTTTTCCATAGTCCGTGAAGATTACAAAATTCCCGGGCTGTGATCTGGGAAGCATTGACACAGAATTCCGCCTCGGGTGTATCGCCGGGCTTCAGGTACTTCCTGTATGTCTGTCCATCGGCGATGATTTCAATCCATTCTATAAAATGTTTTTCCTCCATGGGATGAGCCACTTCTCCAATTTTAACTTTTACTCCGCTTTCGATTTTTTCTATTACCGGCACATGCTTTTCCTTTGCCGCGTCCACTGTGTTTTCAACAAGACGATTCATTGGATTCCCGCAGCAGACAAGTTCTCCCTGACCGCCATGAAGAACTTCAACGATATTTCCACACGTGTCGCACTTGTATACTTCCAGTCTTTCCGCCATTTTTGACCTCCTTATTTTGTTCCATTCATTGTTTAAGGTTTTGGAAGGATCGATTGTGTGTTAATAATTTTCTCCCAGAAGCTCGAAATGGGCCTGTGTGTGAGCGCAAGCCGGGCAGCTATCCGGTGCTTCCGTGCCGTCATGGAGATATCCACAGTTTCTGCAGCGCCAGGTCTGCCCTTCGTCTCGTTTGAATACGCTGCCGGATTCGATATTGGCTGCCAGGGCGTTATACCTCTTTTCATGCTGTTTTTCCGCAACAGCAATTGCTTCAAAGATCATGGCAATATCAGTAAACCCTTCTTCCCGGGCGGTTGCGGCAAAACCAGGGTACATTTGAGTATGTTCGTAATGTTCCCCCGCGGCTGATTCTTTGAGATTCTCAAGGGTGGTATTGATTACACCGGCAGGAAATGCCCCGGTAATCTCTACTTCACCGCCTTCCAGAAGTTTAAAAAGACGTTTCGCGTGTTCTTTTTCCTGGTTCGAGGTTTCTTCAAAGATCGCGGACATTTGAACATATCCCTCTTTTTTTGCTTTACTGGCAAAATAGGAATATCGGTTCCTGGCTTGTGATTCACCGGCAAAAGCGGTTAAAATGTTTTTTTCAGTTTGAGTTCCTTTTAAATTTCCCACATCTTCCTCCTTATTTATTTAAGTTGAAATTAATACCGCAAAAGGACAGTCTTTGAAGTATCAGCATTTCTTGTCCCACCAGCCTTTTGCAATGTGTTTGTTTTTTTCTTCTTCTGCCATTTTTTTGATTTTATAGCCTGAATCGCGTAAAAGCCCGTAAAGGATGCCGCAGCCCACATCTTCTCTTTCGGCATCACCTTTATCGGCCAGTCTGATCATTGCATTTGTCAAATCCAATGCTGTTTTTATGTTATAATCGCATGGTTTCACTTGTTTCCTGATCTCCTGAAAAACGGAAGAAGTAAAAATCCGTTTAATTTCTGGTTTTGCAAAGACCTATCGATACTATAGACTGAAGATTCTTTAATCAAGATGTATGCCAAATTCGATATTATTTTGATAATTGTTATAAAGTATAACAATAACAATGGGATAACATCTACTTCCCAGGCTATATCGATATGTTGAGTGGACCGGTTCGTTTTTTCTATGATACAGCAGTGCGATAATATAATTGAAAGAGCAGGATATGGACTATAATATATTGAATATATATATTATTCTGTCATAAATCGTCTCAGGTTACTTTGTGATACATTACTGTATCATAAGACAACGGGAAAACCACTTGTATGATATTTGACGGTTTCGTAATCCGCCGTAGGCGGACCAACTTCTGCGTTGTGCTGCATTTCGCAATCATTCAACGTACTATAAGTACGCTTCATGATTACGAAATTTGCACGCCTTGAATTTGAACCTTTTACGAAATCGTCACATTCGGACTTTTTACGAGACCATCATATTTGAGTTGAAGATAATAAAAACAGGATCTATTGTTATATTAAATCTGAAAACGGGGCAGCTCAGTTGCAAGCCCCGCCGGGCGGGATTTACGAGACCGTCACGTTTGAGTTATTTTCTGATGTCCCTCAATTTTTTGCTGAGAAGATTGATATGACTCATTTCTTCCTTAATGATGGAGTCCAATCTTCTTCTTCCCCGGTTTTCCGGTACCAGATCTTTCATACCGAGATAAAATACGATAGAATCCTTTTCAGCATCGATCGCTGACTTTAAAATCTCTTCCATGGATGAAATATTTATTTCTTTTTTGTAGAAAACCCTCATATCAGCAAGCGCGTGGAGATATTGAACCGTTTGATTGTCAGGATCGAAAATCATTTGCTCTTTTTCCGAACTATTTAAATCACCTCTCAAGGAAGCAAACGTTTTTTCATGATCAAGTTCCATTTCAGCAAGGTCGAGTAAAAACTTTTTTGCTGAAGGATCTGATACGGTTTCTGCTGAATTCCTGTAGAATTCAGCACCGTTTCGTTCGATCTGTTCGGCTGCTTCAAAAATTTCATCCGCATTAAAATCATAATCCATTTTTTTTGTTCCCTTTCTTTCAAGTGTTTATTTTGATCAATCAATTAGTGCCCATTCCATCGCCGAAATGTCAATGAAAAATTGAATAAATTCCTTCTCATCTTCTCTCCACCAGCATCAATCGGCCTGAGAGGAAGTTTTGAAACCGTTTCCATGGGTCATCATTCCTTCAGTTTGCATTCCTCATCCCATTCCGGGCATGCGGTTTGCCTGTCTTCTTCATATTTCAGCATACACTCACCGCACTCCAATTCCACATTCGGATCATCTCCGTATTTTTCCTTTATTTCCTCCTTGGAGAGAACGCTAAGAAAACTGCACCCGCATTGCGGGCAAGCCGATTTTATGGTATATCTTTTGTCACTCATGGCAGACCTCCTTCTTCTTTTTTATGTGGTTTTGAAACTACTTCCAGATTATTTAGCAACATTCATACCAGAAAGCAAATCAACCGACAGCAAATTTCGGTTATTACCTTGGCATGAATATTGAATTTATATTTGACGGTTTCGTAATCCGCCGTAGGCGGACCAA
>JAUVGT010000367.1 GCA_030593645.1 Deltaproteobacteria bacterium | reverse complement strand
GAACTTACCGGCCTGAATCAAGGATTGATTCAACTTCCCTTTTCATTGTTTTATTTTGCTTTTCCAGCGACGATGATGTTAACCGGTACGCTGCTGCTGCCGCGCTTCGGTCCAAAACATTGTGCGGTCGCGGGTGGATTGATATTTGGAAGCGGCTGGTTATTTGCAATGTTAGGCAAGATCAATTTCACGTTCACGGTTCTGGGAATCGGTCTGATCGCAGGTATTGGTGTGGGAGTGGCTTACATCATACCGATCACCGTTTGTATCCAGTGGTTTCCCAGGCAAAAAGGACTTGTTACTGGTATTGCCGTGGCAGGATTTGGCGGTGGCGCTGCACTGGTCAGTCTGATAGGAGGCATCCTGATAGATGGATGGGGGCTAACGCCATTTGAAACCTTTGCAATATTAGGGATTTTATTTCTAATTCTCGTCCCCCTGGCTGGATTATCCATGCATAATGCACCCAATGAGGCGGAAAAGAAAGTTCCGCCCTTAAAACCCTCAGCGATTGTGGGACGAAAGGGTTTTCAGATTCTCTATATCGCCATGTTTGCCGGTCTGGCTGCCGGATTTTCAATAAATGCCAATTTAAAGGAGCTATACACCGGGCCGAGTATAAAAGCCGGCATTATAGCCATATCCCTATTTGCGGTTGCCAACGGTTTGGGCCGTATGATGTGGGGTGCAATTTTTGATCGAATTCGATCCTATACTGCCATACAGGCCAACCTGATTTCCCAGGCCATTGTATTGTTAATCGCTTTGCTGCTCTTTTCTTCAACATTTGGATTTTTCCTGGTTTCCTTTTTGATCGGCTTCAATTATGGTGGAGTATTAGTAATATATGCCTCCGCTGTTGCCCGGATTTGGGGTAATCGGAGCGTAGCGCAAGTTTATGGGTTATTATTTTCCGCCAACATCCTTGCTGCTGCTTCTCCTGTTCTTGTGGGATTCAGCTACGAACGTTTTGGAAGCTTTAATTTTTCTATATGCTGTTTGGCTATTCTGATGCTTTCTGCCGCTTTTCTTGTACACATGAATGCAACAATAATAAAACAAAAGGGTCAAGCAACTTGACACCATACATTGTGATTCAAAGGGAGGGTCCAATGAAAAAAATCGCCGCATTGACAATCGTGATCATATTTGGATTTGTGTGTATCGGTTTCGCCTGCGAATTGATCGTCAGGGTCACAGAGGGATCGTATGCTCCATTTTTCATTAAAGAAAATGGAAGATACTCTGGTTTATCGATTGAACTTACGGAAGCACTATTTAAGGAAGCCGGATGTAAAGCGATATATAAGCCATTCCCTTTCAAGAGATCACTCGCATACATAAAACATGGAGAAATACATTTAATGCTGAATCTGACGGTCACTGAAGAACGGGAAGCATACACTCGATTTATTGGTCCTCAATTGGATGAGACCGTTGTTTTGGTGATTCATAAGGACTCCAGGTTTAATATCGCTTCCCTTGAAGACATGAAAAAACTTCCAAAATCGATTGGTGTTGAAATCGGAAAAGTATATGGCAAAGAATTTGAGGACAAAAGAAAGCATGATATAGAATTTAGAAGTAAAATTGAAATAGTGACTGATGTAGCTTTTAATGTACGTAAACTGCAAAGAAATCGGCTGAGCGGTTTTCTCGGTTATGGATATAATGTTTACTATAAAATAAAAAAAGATCCGGAATATAAGAATTTCGTTGTGCATCCATATATTGTCAACCAGAACTGGGTGCATTTTGGGTTTTCCAAAAAGTCTGTATCAGAAGATATGATAAAGAAACTTCAAGAGGCCTATAACCGGGCGACCCGAAAAGGAGTGTTTAAAAAAATCAAACAGCAATATCGTTAGACAAAATTAATTATTATCGGACCGGCACTACTTCAAGCCAGTACCCGTCCGGGTCATTTATAAAATAAAGACCCATCTCCTTATTTTCATAGCAGATACAGCCCATTTCTTTGTGAAGGGCATGTGCTGTATTAAAATCGGGCGTTCTAAAGGCAATGTGGAATTCTTCATCCCCCAGGTTATAGGGTTTTTCCTGTGATTTGAGCCAGGTCAGTTCCAGTTTGTTTGCAGTGGTACCATCTCCCAGGAAAACAATGATATAGCTGCCGTCATCAGCTTTTTTCCGTTTCTCCTCTTTTAGTCCAAGGGCTTTATCATAGAAGGCCAGGCTTTTTTCAAGGTCCAGCACATTGATATTAAAATGGTCGATGATAAATTTCATAATAAATTCCTTTATATCCGGTTCGTAAATTATTCAAAGCTTGGCAGACCCAAGTCTCCGGGTCAAGAAAAATCAGGCTGAAAAAACACAAAGTGGTCAAAGTATTATCGAGTAACCGTTTTTTCTCACCTATCCCCTACTCCACCCACCTTCGCAGAAATTTATTGAATTCATTCACTCTGAATGATAATTATTCAAACGGGTTATCGATGCTATCAACGTTGACCATAATCGGTTTCAAAACCTCCGGGTTAACTGAAGTGTTTGTTATTAAAAAATGTAAAGGAGTTATACCATGATAAAAATCGATCCATCCAGATGCAACAAGGATTATATTTGCATTGATGTTTGGATATCCTGTGTATCGCTATAAAAAAATACCGGAGCGAAATAAATTGTCGATTCAGCATCTATAAAATGGTGA
Source organism: Deltaproteobacteria bacterium (assembly GCA_030593645.1). Lineage (GTDB taxonomy): Bacteria > Desulfobacterota > Desulfobacteria > Desulfobacterales > JAUVGT01 > JAUVGT01. The sequence goes on along the minus strand of JAUVGT010000367.1, from coordinate 2,389 downwards.
AAACGATGGGTTAATCGGATAACCGGAAGCTTTGTCCTTCTGGTACATACACCAGCATTTATAACAGCAGCTTTTAGGAGGCCCGAATGAAAATGAAATGTTTTGATTTACACGCGCTTATACTATTCCTTTTGATTCAGACAGCAGGGACAAGTGTATGGGCAGAATCAAAACCTTATACGGCCTTTGTAAACGTCAACCTTGTACCATTAACGGGAAAAATAATTATTCCGAACCAGACTGTATTGATCAAAGAGGATAGAATCACTGCAATGGGCCAATCAAACCAAATAAAGATACCTAAAAAATCTAAATTAATCGATGGTTCAAACTTATACCTGATGCCTGGCCTTGCTGATATGCATATTCATACAGACACTAAGTGGTTAAACGGCAGCTGGCCGGTATCCCCTCTTAATCTTTTTCTCGCGAACGGTGTAACAACCATCAGAGATTTCGGTCCAAATGGAGCACCTACCGATTATGCTCTTCGCTGGCGAAATGAAATAAGGCATGGACGATTTCAAGGGCCAACAATATACGCGGCGGGGCCAATTCTCTTTGGGCCTGTAGATAATGTGGAGAAAGTCGTACATGATCAAAAAAAACAAGGTTTCGATTTTATAAAACTGTATTCTTTCCTGTCAAAAAAAGAATTCCATGAGGCCGTAACAACCGCAAAAAACCTTAATATGTACACAGCAGGTCACATTCCGTTCGCCGTCGGCTTAGACGGTATCCTGTCTGAAGGCATGAATGAAATAGCACATATTGAGGAGCTGGATTTTGAATTTTTGGATTTTGATAGATCCCGCACCTTAGGCCATGAGGAATGGTTTAGATATCTTATACAAATTTCATCTGAAAAAATGGGACCCTTCAATGATCTGTCAGCTGACAAACTAAAAAGTAAATATCAAGCGGATATTAATAAAATGATTCGCAAATTGAAGGATTCAAAAACACCCATATGTACCACACTGACGGTTGGGGATATCATCATACAAAAGCTGTTTCATGCAAAGCGCCTGGTATCAGGTCCGACTGCTAAATACCTTCCACATGGATTTGTTGAATTGCTGCAGCAGGGTAAAAATGGACATCAGATACAGTTCAGGGGATATGAAGACCTCGCCCCATTTCATTTTGCATTAAACCAATTATTGTTACGCGAATTTCATAATGCGGGTGTTCCCCTGGTTCTTGGAACCGATGCCGGTGGAATTGGAATGGGGCTTGTCCCCGGTTTTTCGATTCATGATGAGCTTCGAAGCATGATAGATAACGGCTTTACCCCTTTTGAGGCCATTCAAACCGCAACGGTTAATGCCGCCGAAGTAATCAATAAAATGAACAAAAATGGAGATTTTGGAACCATTGAAGTCGGCAAAATTGCCGACCTCATTCTCATTAGCGGAAATCCCCTTGATGATGTCAGTAATATTCGAAAAATAGAAGGGGTGATGGCGTCCGGCCGATGGTTTGATAAAATCTCACTACAAAAGATGATCACTCCCATGATACCTGTTACGGTTGCCGTCAAGCACGAATACGATTCAAATCGCACTCATTCCACAATTTTCGAGATCATAATCGGAAAGACATTTTCCCGCAATTTGAAAAATAGCATCGAATCTATTACCGTTATCGGGCCAAATGGAAAGCTGCCAATTGGGAAAGAAGATTTTACATTTCTCCCCCAGCTTAGAGATTTCTGGATCAGAATACCTGGAATCCCGCAAACAGGAACATATACGTTCAAAGTAACCAGTGACAAAAAAAACGGCACGGCATCGGACATCCAGGCTGCAATAAAAACCATTCCACTCCCGGATATTCGCAGTTTTTCGCCGTTAAATGGAAACACACTAAAGTCGGACCATCCAACCTTTTCATGGAAAGCCGTAAAATCAGAAGAGCCTTTGTACTACAGGCTTATGATTAACAAGCTTCACGGCGGGAGAGTGTATTCGACCGGTTATATCAAGGATATGCAATCGCATACAGTTCCTAAAGGTATATTGAAACCGGGACAGTCCTATCGCTGGAGGATCAGAATAGCCGACGATAACAGTTGGGCAAAAATACAGAATCGTTCTCTCAGTAGATGGCAGACTTTTCACTCTAAGTAAAACATAAATATAGTCGCTTCGCGGAAAAAAATCCAAGATCAGTTTTTTTTATTTGTCTTTTTCAGGTAACCCCCTTGCGTCTTTGCGCCTGCGAGAGTTTATTTTTATACAAAGTATGACGGTCTCGTAAAAAGTCCAACTTCTGCGTTGTGCTGCATTTCGCAATCATTCAACTCCCCTGTTAAATAAAAAGACAGATTTAACAGGGCGGGTCCGATAAGTACGCTTCATGATTACGAAATTTGCACGCCTTGAAT
>JAUVGT010000046.1 GCA_030593645.1 Deltaproteobacteria bacterium | reverse complement strand
CATTTTCTCTTAAATCGGATGTTCAGTTTTTGGATTGTGATGTGGAGGAGCCCAATGCCCACCTGTTCATCAAACCGGATCTCATGGAATCGGAAATTGTTTATACATCGGTTCCTGAAGTTGATAAAGATAAATGTACCTACTGCAAAAAGTGCGCGGAAATATGCCGTTTCAGGGCCATTGCTGTTTTCAATGATACTCTTTTAACATTTCCGGAATTATGTCACAGTTGCGGGGGATGCCTGGAGGTTTGTCCTGAAAAGGCTGTGACTGAAACCGGCCGGGAACTGGGTGTTATTGAAAAGGGTTTTAAGGATCACATCGATTTTATTCACGGGCATCTCAGAATCGGAGAGGCCATGTCGCCTCCACTGATTAATAAGGTTAGAACTTATGCTCACCCGGATAAGATCAATATCATCGATGCCCCGCCCGGTACATCCTGCCCGGTTATTGCCGCCATGAAAGGCACCGATTTCGTCCTGATGGTCACAGAGCCCACACCATTTGGTCTTCATGATCTAAAGTTGGCTGTCGAAGCGGTTAAACTGCTCGGGATTCCCTGTGGACTGGTCATCAACCGTTCAGACATCGGTGATAACCAGGTAAAAGAGTATTCTGAAGAAAATGAAGTACCGATCCTGATGGAAATTCCCTTTGATCGGAAAATTGCTGAAGCCTATTCAAATGGTCGATTAATCATCGATATCATGCCCGAGTGGAAAATGAATTTTCAGCAATTATACTGTCGAATTGAAGAACTGAGCATAAAAAAAAGGAAAGCAAATCAATGAAAGAACTAGTGATCATCAGTGGAAAGGGAGGTACCGGTAAAACAAGTCTCACCGCGGCCTTTGCATCTCTTGCTGATAAAAATGTTCTTTGCGATGCCGATGTGGATGCTGCGGATCTGCATCTACTCATGAACCCCGATATAACCTCTCATTCTGATTTCCAGGGGGGGGGAGTGGCTGTTATTAATCAAGATCAATGCGTTGAATGCGGCCTTTGCCGGGATCTTTGCCGGTTTGACGCGATAGATGAATCCTATGAAGTCAACCCGATTGATTGTGAAGGGTGCGGTGTATGCGTGGATTTATGTCCGGAAAAGGCGATTGATTTTCCGGTGAAAACCTGTGGAGAGTGGTTTATTTCAGATACCAGGTTTGGCCCGATGGTGCACGCCAGGCTTGGTATCGCGGAGGAAAATTCAGGCAAGCTGGTCACACTGGTCAGGCAGGAAGCAAAGAAATTGGTTGAAAAGCAAAAGTTAAATCTGATTATTACCGATGGCCCTCCGGGTACGGGCTGCCCGGTGATCGCTTCAATCGGGGGCGCCGCCACGTTGCTGATCATCACCGAGCCCACTGTTTCGGGGCTGCATGATATGGAACGTGTGGTACAGCTGGCTGCCCACTTCAAGATACCGGGCATGGTATGTGTCAACAAATTTGATCTGAATATTGAACAGACAAATGCCATCGAAAAAATCGCAACAGAAAATAATCTTCTGGTTTTAAGCCGGATTCCCTTTGATCCTGCTTTTACAAAGTCAATGATCGAAGGAAAAAATATATTTGAATATCAAAAAAGTACCGAACTTACGATAACAGTGGAAAAAATATGGAATGAAATTATTAACTCACCGCCGATGAGGGAATAAATTAGAAGTGAAGTGAAGATACGGACCATTGAAGAGATTCAGGAAATTCTATTTAAACAAGGAGATATAAGCATTATGGAAAACGGAAGAATTGCCGTCCCATCTATGGGCGACGGCGGAATAGACGGTCAGAGAGCCGGTCATTTTGGTCATTGTGATGTATTTACGTTTATTGATGTGGAAAACGGAGAAATTAAATCGATTTCAACCATCCAAAACCAGGAACATGTGCAGGGCGGCTGTATGGTCCCTGTCAACCTTTTGGCCGCGCATAATGTCAATGCGCTCATCGTGGGCGGTATAGGCATGCGGCCGTTAGCGGGATTCAGGCAGGTTGGAATCGATGTATACCATGACGAGAAACGGGCCGAAATTAAGCCGGTTGTGGAAGACCTTATAAACGGAAAACTTCCCGTTATCGATGATAGCCAGGTCTGCGGCGGCGGAGCACAAGGTTAATGATCAGGAGGGATACTCAATGAAAATTGCTGTCACATCAAAAGGTAAGGACATTGACTCAGAAACAGACCCCCGTTTCGGGCGGGCTGTGTACATTCTTATCATAGATCCAGAAACGCTCGAATGTGAAGCACTGGACAATAAGGAGAATGTAAACGCTTTTAAAGGGGCGGGTATTCAAGCCTCTACCATGGTTATCGATAAAGGGGCTGAAGTTTTGCTCACCGGTTACTGCGGGCCCAACGCGTTTAAAACGCTCCAGGCCGGCGGAATCAAAGTCATCAATGATATCAACGGATCGGTTAAAAATGCAGTAAAACTTTTTAATGAGGGCAAACTTAAATATTCAGATGGAGCCAATGTTGATGGCCACTGGTAGATCATATTTTGAGGGGAGGTTTTGAAACCACTTCTCATAATTTGGAAACCAGAGAGGGTCATTTTTTGTTCAACCGGAAAAATGTTGTAAAATAAAATTCCATGTCCCATGGACGTGGATTTCTACGTCATATGATAAACCATAAAGAAGAAAGGTTTTCAACTATGAAAAACAATCAGAAAGGGATGAAGATAGCAGATAAAATGCCGGAGCCTGATCCTGAGGATCTTGCCAAACAAGCTTTAAAAAAAATCAAAAACAAATTCATTGTAATGAGTGGGAAAGGCGGTGTGGGAAAAACAAGCACTTCTGTTAATCTTGCCATTGCACTCGCCAGCAGGGGCTTTAAGGTGGGGCTTATGGATGTTGATATTCATGGACCGGATATCCCGAGAATGCTCGGGCTTGACGGAATGCTCAGCATTAATGAAAACAAAAAACTTCAGCCCATGAGTTTCTCTGAAAATCTTACCGCTGTTTCAATTGAGTCACTCATGTCCGATAAGGATGACGCGGTGATATGGCGGGGGCCCATGAAACACAACGCCATTCAGCAATTCATCAACGATGTGGATTGGGGAAACCTGGACTACCTGCTGATCGATTCACCGCCCGGAACAGGTGATGAGCCTTTGACTGTCGCGCAGCTGATTAAAGATGCGCGTTCAATTATTGTCACCACACCCCAGGAAGTCGCTCTCGCGGATGTTCGTAAATCGATCAATTTTTGTAAAACCGTAAAAATGGAAATTTTTGGCCTGATTGAAAACATGAGCGGTTATATCTGCCCCCATTGCGGCAAGGCTATTGATATATTCGGAACCGGCGGCGGCGAAAAAACAGCAACCATGACCGGAATCGATTTCCTTGGAAGAATTCCGTTTGATCCCAATATGGTCAAATGCGGAGATGAAGGTAAATCCTTTCAGGATAAATATTCAGAATCCACTGTATCAAAGGCATTTAAAGAAATAGCGGATAAAATATCTTCGGATAAAAAAAAGTAAATGAAAATCGTATTCAGATTGAAAAAACATTGCATCGAAACTGAGTCAAAATTGAAATACGAAAGACTGATTCACACCTATTTCAGTAATACTTGTCCTGAAAACGATGTTCGGAAGATGGAGAGGCAGATCGAAGCACTGAAATTTTTCCTTGAACATGCTGACTTTCCCAAATTAAGAAGCGTATATCCGGAGCTGAGCGGGAATAATGAATTACCGTTTACATTGGTAATACCCAATAACTACCGTAAAATTAAAATAAATATTGACAATAGAATTGTATATCCGGAATGGAAAAAAAGATAAGGAGATAAGATGGAAAAACTATTGATCATAGGCTGCAAAAAAGCCATGGATGATGTGTGTATCGGCTGCAGCAGATGTATGGTCGGATTTAACAGGAAAGACGGAGAATTTGAACGCTATAAAAACCAGGATGTGGAAGTAATCGGTCTATTAAATTGTGGCGACTGTCCCGGTGCCACCATTGTAACCCGGCTCGCCCAGGTTAATCTTTGGAACAAGCCAATGGATGAAAAAGTAACCAGGATCCATATCGGCCCGTGCATTACAGACCATTGTCTGTACAAAGATACGATTATTGAAAAGATCAAGGCAAAAGCAGGCGTAGAGGTTATTGAAGGAACGCATCCCTATAAACCGGAAAACATATTCGCATAGAATACCTGGCCGTTTAAGGCACCGGAATAGTCGAAAGAAGTGATTAAGAACCTACGGATCCCGATTATGCAGAGGTAAAAATGGTTTATGTGTCTGAAAATGAGTGTGATATTGTCAACGTTCCTGAAAGCAATGAAGCCTGAATTGAATATCGGTTTGATCTTAATCGGTTTTTTTGTGGCTCTTTTCAGCGTCGGTAGTGGTATTGGCGGCGGAACACTATTTGTTTCCGCATTTGTCTCACTATTTAAATATGATTTTAAAAGCGCTGCTGGCAGATCTCAGGCCGCTATTATTCCGATCACCCTTATCGGATCGATCAGCCACTTCATGTTTTTTCATGAAATTCCGCCTTTTAAATATTATATTCTGTTTATCCCCATGTGCATGCTGGGTGCAATTATCGGCTGCAGGATTATTAACAAAAGGAAAGGGATCTGGCTAAGATTCGCGTTTTCATGTTTTTTATTGATTGCCGGCCTTCGAATGGTAAACCTTTTTGATATTCCGGCATTAATGTTTAGCAGTCTTTATGAAACAACCGAGATAAGCAAATTCCTGTTTATTACTTCATTCGGGATTATTGTTGGAATATCCGCGACGCTTTTGGGAATCGGCTGCGGGCTTATGATCGTTCCGTTTTTTGTGATTGTAATGAATTTCAATATTCATGAGGCCATTCGGCTCTCCCTGACAACCATGTTGTTTCTTACAGTTACGGCTACCGTGATGCGCAGCAGTTTACACACGTTAAAATGTCATTCATTAAAAAGCCTGATCATCTCTTCATTATTAGGCGCGGTGATCGGAGCAATCATATCGAATTCGCTGCCGTCATTTTTTCTCAAACATGTATTCGGCATTTTTCTATTATTAATTGCGTGCAGTTATATAACGGGTTTATTATTTCAAATTTTTAGGCCGAATAATCATAAAGAGGAATCCATACCATACCGTTTGGAAGGAAAACCGGATGATTCACAACAGTATATACGATAAATTACGGGAAGCTTTAGAAGCGGAAGTAATAAATGGCAACTTCGCAAATCAAAATATAAATATTCGATGCAGCGCTCTTTCCGCGAGGGATGCGATTGGGAACCCTGAGCATGATGATTATCCGATCATAAAAGGCAAGGAGGTCATGATCGAAGCCGATTTTAAAAATGCCAAAGGACAAGCGTTTACCGATGAATTTGAAAATGCGGATTATCGTGTCGATGATCTTTTAAATATTGGATTTGATACTAATAAAAAAAGGGCGGTTTTTATCGCGGGCCTTAATGCCATTTTCAGATATCTCGGTCTTATTGATTTCTCCATACATTGTAAGGATACCGAACCCGCAAGATGCGCAAAAAAAATATCAGACAGCATCGTACCGGATACTAAAGTACTTCTTGTAGGGTACCAGCCAAGGTTCCTTGAAACTCTGGCATCGCATTATAATGTCAGAGCTGTTGACCTTGACCAGGATAATATTGGTAAAACAGTTTTTAGCACAGTGATCGAGCCGTCGGAAAGTACTGGTGATGCAATAGAATGGTGTGATTTGATATTCGCAACCGGTTCAACTGTTGTAAACGGAACGATGATGAAGTTTCTTGAAGCTGAAAAGCCTGTCATTTTTTATGGGGTGACCATTGCCGCAGCGGCGAAAATATTGAACTTAAAAACCCATTGTGAATACGGTCATTAAACGATTTAAAGTGTAACATGGTAGAAAGGGGGTATATGATGCCGTTATTTGATTTTCTTTGTCTTGACTGCGGAAAAACAAGTGAAATACTGGTTACCGTGAGTTCTGACGCCCAGGAGTGTGGTTATTGCAGCAGCAAACATTTAAAGAAACTATTATCCGCCCACTCTTCAGTGTCAGGGGCTGCAAAAAACAGCATGCCGGGACCCGGCGACACTTCATGCTGCGGTTCGTCACCAAGCGAAGCCAATTGCGCCGGTCCGGGCTCATGCTGTGGAAAAACCGGGATGTAACACCGGGGCATAGCAATGGAAAAAGCGGATAAAATAAATGGAGATATGATCGGAAGTGATTTCGGGAGTTTAAGAAGAAGACTATCAGAAGAAGATGATTGAGCAGGAGGTAATCCAATGAAAAAATACCTGATCATAGCCAATAATGGACCGGAAGATCCAAACAGAGCGACGGTTCCATTTATTACTGCCAAGGCATTAGTGGAAAAAGGACACGAGGTTTCTATTTGGCTTTTTAATAATTCCGTCTATCTTGTATCTGAGGGAGTCGCGGAAAACATACAGGCACCCGGCCTGCCGAACCTGGAAGATCTGATGCTTTTTTTGACGATGTCAAAAAAAATTCCGATATATATCGGAGGGGCATGTGCCATGGGAAGAGGGCTTGTGAATGAAGAACAGGAGGCATTATCTAATTTTGTTTGCGGTGAGCTTGGACTGCCTTCAAAATTAGCAGATCTTATTGTAGAGGCTGATAATGTAATCGGCTTTTAATGACGCTTACATACCGATAGGGAACGAGGAAAATTTTATGCAGAAAAAGTATCAGCATTTATTCGGTCCTGTCCCTTCACGTCGATTCAGGCGATCATTGGGTGTTGATTTGACACCCTATAAAACCTGCAGTTTTAATTGTGTGTTCTGTCAGCTTGGCCGAACCACAAATCATACAGTTGCACGCAAAGAGTATGTGCCTGTAAAAAAGGTGATTGCTGAACTTCAGGAGTGGTTAAAAATAGATGGAGAGGCGGATTATATCACCCTTTCAGGTTCCGGAGAGCCGACACTTCACTCAGGTTTTGGGAAAATTCTTGAGTTTATCCGTAAAAACAGCAAAATTCCCACAGTACTTTTAACCAACGGAAGCATGCTGAACCTTCAGGAGGTACGTGAAGCGGCTTCTCAGGCAGACATCGTAAAAACCTCCCTGAGTGCCTGGGATCAATTATCCCTGGAGTGGGTTAATTGCCCGCATCCTCAAATAACATTCGATCAGCTGGTTGAAGGGCAAAAAGATTTTCGTCAAATATTTTCCGGGAAACTATACATGGAAGTATTCCTTATCAATGGGATAAACACCACGCCTGATAATGTTCAGCGAATTGCAGATATTGTAAAGGATATCGGTTCTGATCACGTTCAGCTCAACACGGTGGTTCGGCCTCCGGCTGAAGATTTCGCGACACCGCTTATGAAGGAAAAGATGGAGGCATATACTGATTTTTTTGTGCCAACAGCTGAGGTTATTGCGGAATACAATCGGTCTGATCTACCGTGTGCTCAGGTGAATGAGGACACCATTTTTTCCATGCTGCAGCGCCGGCCCTGTACAGCAGACCAAATAGGAAAGGTATTTGGTCTGCATCTTAATGAAGTATCAAAATATCTCGGAAAATTAATCAGGGAAGAAAAAATTCACTATGAACAAAGGAATAATGAAATTTATTATACGGCTCTTTTGCAATAAATAGAACTTCCTGAATAAAAAATAAAGGGGGTAGAAAATGAAAATCGCTGTTTCGTCCGAAGGAACTACTCTTTATGATCTTGTAGCCTATAGCTTTGGTCGATGTCCATATTTCATTATTGTTGATCCTGTTTCAATGGAATATGAAGAAATCACCAATCCAAATTCGGTTTCCTTGGGAGGCGGTGCTGGAGTTCAGACAGCGAGTCTTTTAGCCGAAAAAGGAGTATCGGTAATTTTAACGGGAAATTGCGGTCCGGTTGCGCTTGATGTTTTTGGTCAACAGGGGATCATCATCGTAAAAAATATTAAAGGTTCCGTAAAACAGGCCGTTCAAGACTATTATTCTGATGAAACAAAAAATAGTTCAGAAGCATAACACCAAAACATAACACCAAAGCATAACACCTAAGCATAACACCTAAGCATAACAATGGATCGAAAAATGGATCAAAAAGAATTCAATTTCCTTCAGGACCACTCCCGCAATTTCCTGGAGATGGCCTATCGCGCGGACAAGATCGAAAGAGTCGAAAAACCGGATGGTTACGGCAAACGAACCGGCGTGTGCGGGGACACGATCGAAATGTTTTTGACTGTAAAAGATGATAAAATTCAGTCGGTATCATTTCTTGCCCACGGATGTGTGAATACCGTGGCATGTTCGAATACGGTCGTTTCAATGGCTGAAGGTAAAACCGTTGATGAAGCATGGAACATTACACCGGAAAATGTGACCGATTTTCTCGAAACACTGCCGTCAAAGGAAGTCCACTGCGCGGAACTTGCCGTGGGGGTCTTCTATCTGGCTTTATCGGATCTTCGTGATACAAAAAAATCTCCCTGGAAAAAATTGTATAAAAAATAAGTCACTTCTTTCATTATGGTTTTAAAACCATTTCCAATAAATTTCTTCTTGACTTTGATCGGACATTTCATCTATATAAAAATAATTAATCATTCAGGTGCTCATAAGAGCCGAACAGGGAACCCCGTGAAAATCGGGGACGGGCCCGCCGCTGTAATCGAAGACGAAAGCAGTATTACGTCACTGGTTTTCAAGAGATGACTGGGAAGACGCTGCAAGTAGATTAATTCGTAAGTCAGAAGACCTGCCTGAAAGAAATAGTCGCATCTCAAGGACGGAGTTCGGCTTGTGTGATCTAAAAGGATAAAAAAGGGACATCCCCGGATCGATATTAATCGTGGTCCGGGGATTTTTTTTGTCCGGGCCCACACTGTTCAACGCGATATTAAGGAGGAAATGGTAATGAGATCAAAAAAGAGTATAATCATTTTAGGAGTTATTCTCAGTCTGCTTCTTGCAGTAAACACTTACGCCGGAGGTCATGATCATGATCGGCCCGTAAAAAAGGGAATCCTGCTGGTGGCATTCGGTTCCAGTATGCCTGAAGCCCAGATTTCTTTCGATAACATCGATAAAAGAGTGAAACAGGAATTTAAAAATGTACCGGTCCGGTGGGCGTATACATCTTCCATTATTAGAAAAAAACTGGCCAAAGAAGGGAAAAATCTCGATTCGGTTGCCTCGGCCCTTTCAGAAATGATGGATCAGGGTTTTACCCATGTGGCAGTGCAGTCGCTGCATACCATCCGTGGAGAAGAATATGATAATCTCGCACATACGGTTCGTGCGTTCAAGACTATGCCCGAGGGAATCAGCCATTTGATTGTTGGCGCCCCGCTCCTGTCCAGCCAGAAAGACATGGAAAATGCGGTTTCCGCCATCATAAATAATATTCCCAAAAGCAGAAAAAAGAATGAAGCGATTGTACTGATGGGACATGGTACACACCATCCGTCCAACGCATTTTACGCGGCATTGATGTTTCATTTGCAGCAAAAAGATCCCAATGTATTTGTGGGAACGGTTGAGGGCACTCCTGAAATCGATGACATCAAAGCCATGTTGATGAAAAAAAGAATTAAAAAATCCTATTTGATTCCCTTTATGTCTGTGGCGGGCGACCATGCCAGGAACGACATGGCCGGGGATGAAGATGACTCCTGGAAATCGATTCTGACAAAAGCCGGTATCAAATGTGAAATTGTTCTTAAGGGTACGGCTGAATATCAAAATATGATCGATATCTGGGTGGATCACCTGAAGGTAGTGATGGATCAATTGAAATAATGGAGTTTTTGATTTTATTTTAGTATTTAATATCGGATTCCGGTACTATCCGGAATTCGATATTAGAATAATCTATTTCACGGCATTGCTGCGTTAGCTGACGGTGATATGTGAGCGGTCTTATAAGCTATAGATATATTATGCATTAATAATCGGTGAAGACGAAGATACAGCCTGGTAAGCTTGGGGCAGGATATTTTGCTAGTATACGGCTGAGATTATCGCGGTATAGAAAAAAAGGGTGCCGAAAACCGCAATGGCTCCTCCGGAAAGTATCCCGACATATACTTCAATCGTTTTACCGCGCTTTTCTGACACCAGGTGTAAAATACCGGTTTTTCCTATAATAATGACAGTAACAACAAAAGCAATCGTTGCCGCCATTCCGCAAGATATACTGGCGGCCAGCATCAGGCCAAGAATGATTGCATCCATGGACAGGCAAAACAGCATCACCATCACCACTGCGGGGCAGGGTACCAGCCCTACCGCAACGGCCCATGGAAGCAGTCCTTTTCGTGAGGTTTTTACAGGTTCTGCTTCTCTTTCCGATGCGGATGAAAAAAATAAAGCGTAACCATTTTTTAAAAGAATCAGCAAGCCCAGAAGGGTGATCAGTCCATAGCTTACAATTTGTGTCACCGTGGTTGTCGTGGATAGAGTTTCGCTGACGCCGCGCTGAATCATATATCGCAACCCTAGTACACCGATTGCCCCTGAAAAACCGTGGATGATGGCAATGAACAGACCCAGCAGCAGCCCGCTCACTATTGAAGTTTTATGCGACAGCACATAGGACATGGCGATCAGCTTGCCGTGTCCGGGACCGGCGGCATGAATTGCGCCGTAAGCAAAGGCAAGCCCCATCAGAACCAAAATCGGCTGGATGCTCCCTTTGTTTTGGGCCACCCGGATGAGTTCTGATATTTTTTGTTTGAGCTGATGCTGCCAGATAATGATTTTGACGAAAAAACGGCTTTTAACCGGTGGTTCAGGTGCTTTGTGCCGGGTTTCCGGTTTGGATGTGAACGGGTTATGGGACCAAACCGGATCAACACGTAGACCCAACAGGCAGAAAAGTATCAAAAACACGAAAAATCGCTTCATGATTTCTTCCGAAAATTAATAAAAAGGGTCCAGGGATGAACCAGATCATAATATATCTTTGTGTCAGAATCTTCCCGAATATCGGTTTTCACGTCATAGGATTCCGCAGAGGTGAGAGACACAGGCGTTTCATCGTCAAAGTAAATGGCTGTATAATAAGTGGGGTCATAGGTGGCAACAGAAATATTTTTTGGGGTACTAATGGCTGTGACGTGACAGGGAATAAAAAATTCATAAACCAATTTTTTGTCTTCTAAAACCGCGTTGAAATCCGTTATGAACTTCACCTTAAATGGTTTGTTCTCTATTTTGATAAATGTGAAATAGTTATACTCGAAGATATAGGAAAAAGCGTTTTGCCTGACTGTTTTTACTTCTGCCGGTTCCAATTTGCCATTTTTATTTTGATCGTGATCTTCAGCCACCATACTGGCGAACATGTCGTCAAACTTCCAGTGAACCTTTATCCCGGCAATCCCCTTTTCATCAAATACGACATTCAGCCGCTGAACAATAAACACATGGGGATGGGCCCGGGCTTCCCGCAATGACTGCAGGGGGACATCCAGTATAATAAAACAAACAATGATATATATTGAAATCTGAGCGGTTTTTATTGATAGATAATGTTTTTTCATCGAATGTGGTCTGGTTAATCTTCATAAAAAAATACTATCCTAGCAGGGTGATACGGGATTGTCAAAATCATTTTTGAGAGTTGGATTTTCCTGAAAATGTGGACATTATTTAAACTCATATTTGATATGAACTCACTCATTTATAAAAAATTAACCCATGCATTAAAACAAGGAACCGATTTGAAAAACAGCGACAGATAGTGTAAAAGCAAGTATTGTATTGAACACCATGGAAAAAATGCCCCATTTCCAGGAACCTGCCTCACGAGAAATACACACTACGGCTACAAAACAGGGCGCATAGAAAATTGTAAATATTATCAGGCTCCAGGCAACCAGGGGGCTCCACCCTGGTGCCCTTTTTAATCTATCCGCAAGGGATTCGGTTTCTTCAGGATCGATATTTCCCAGTGAATAGGCTGTTCCCAGGGTTGATACCACAACTTCTTTGGCGGCAAAACCTCCCACCAAAGCGATATTGGTACGCCAGTCAAAACCAGCTAATTTGGAGATGCTTTCAAGTGCGGTGCCGATGCGTCCCGCAATCGAATATTTCAACGCTGCTTCCGCTTCAGCCAGATCAATAGTATCAAGCTTTTCTTTGAGCTTCCGAATTTCTTTGCTTAGCTCAGTTTCTTCAACCTCGGTCCGCGACTTTTTTAAAATTGCGGACGAAACAGATGCTTTGGCAAGATTGCGCTGACTTTCAAATTCATTTGCACGTTCCTCAGACAAGCCCGGAAAAGTCATCATCGCCCATAAAATAATCGAAATACCGAGGATAACGGTTCCTGCTTTTTTGATGTACTGCCAGGTTTTTTCCCAGGTATGTATCATTAAACCCTTAAAGGTGGGGAACCGGTAGGGCGGGAGTTCCATAATAAAGGGCGTTGCCTCCCCCCTGATCACAGTTGATCGCAATAGCCTGGCAACAAGAAGAGCGCCCCCCCAGGCGATCAATGTTATGGCAAACATGACACCCGCTTCGTTTTCAGGAAAAAAGGCCGCAACCAAAAGCGCAAAAACCGGCAGTTTTGCACCGCAATTCATAAAGGGTACGGTGAGCAGCGTGGCCAGTCGTTCTCGAGGTGATTTAAGTGTTCGGCTGGCCATAACTCCGGGGACCGCGCATCCCCCTGCAATGCCGCCGGATACGATAAAGGCCATGACAGAGTTGCCGTGGAGTCCGAAAATTCTAAACACCCTGTCCAGCATAAATGCCACTCTGGCCAGATAACCGGAATCTTCTATAATCGAAATGCCCAAAAACATGAACATAATGAGCGGTACGAATCCCAGAACACCGCCGACACCATCAATGATACCTGATACAATAAGCGATTGAATCAAACCGTCAGGCAGCAGGGCCGAGGCGGTATCACCAAGCCAGGCAAAGAAACTTTCAAACCAGCCCACCGGTATTTCACTGTATGTAAATGTGAATTGATAAAGCCCCATAATTACCGCGAACATCATCAATGGCCCTAAAAAGCGGTGGGTGACAACTTTGTCTATTTTGTCGGAGATAAACAACCTGTCCTGGTCTGGTTTGTGTGTGATCACCCCCTGTTTTATCATAGATTTGATATAACCGTATCGGTGATCGGCAATTTCAGCTTCAGGGTAGGTTTCCATGGTGCTTTTCAAATGATCAGACACCCTTCTAACCATTTTTTCAAGCCGATTTGAAACCACCGGATGGTTGCGTTTTCCCAAATTGATAATCTGCTTGTCATTTTCCAAATATTTCAAGGCAATCCAGCGGGACGGATAGGTTTCGGTCAAAAATTGTTTGGTCCTGATTTCAGCTTCCATCTTTGAGAGTGTTTGATCGATATCATTACCGTAGGATATCTCAAGACACGCTGGCGTATTGCCATGCTTCGCCCTTTTTTGGGCAGCACGTATCAGCTCATATTTACCGTTACCATTTCTGGCAATGGTCGGGATCACCGGGATACCCAGCAAGTCAGACAGTTTTTCGATATCGATTTTAATGCCGCGTTTTTTTGCCACATCCATCATATTCAGGGCAATACAAACCGGAATACCCATTTCGAGAAACTGGATGGTTAAGTAGAGGTTTCGTTCCAGATTGGATGCATCGATCACGTTAATGACCACGGCTGGTTTTTCATTCACCAAAAAGTCTCTTGCCACGACCTCTTCCTGGGAGTAAGCGGTCAGTGAATAGGTGCCTGGCAGATCCACGATGTTGATTTTGCGGTCTTTATTGATATATATCCCCTCTTTTTTTTCGACTGTAACACCCGGATAGTTACCCACATGCTGTCTGGCACCGGTTATTTCATTGAAAAGAGTGGTTTTCCCGGAATTTGGATTGCCTGCCATGGCAAATATGGTTTTCATTATTATTGTACCTCCACTTCAATAAAATCGGCTTCACTGTTTCGCAGGGTTAAAGTAAATCCCATAATCCTCAAGGCAACCGGATCATAAAGAGGAGCCCTCCTCTGAATTTTTATTTCTGCCCCCGGAACAAGTCCCATGTCTCGAATTCGTCTTCCCATTTCACCATCGGCTTTAACCGAAAAAATAATGCCTGATTGATTCTTTTGCATTTGCCTCATGTTCAGGATTGCCATAATTTAATTTTCCCCCATCCGGAAATTTATACTCGCAAAAGTTAGGTATACCAAACATATGTATTTGTCAAGATAATGATTTGCTACTTATAACTTATAATAGTTTGACATCGTATGTGAGGCATAATATAAAATAATAAATGGTTAAACCGGAGGATTTATGAAAAAAAAAATTGCCCTTACAGAAAGTCTGGAAGACTATCTGGAAACCATTTTAGATCTGGAAAAAACAAATAAGGTTGCCAGGGTTAAAGATATTGCTGAAAAGCTGGGTTTACAGCGCGGTTCCGTAAGCGGTGCTTTAAAATTATTGGATGAAAAAGAATTGATCAATTATAAACCTTACAGCTTTATTACATTGACCCAAAAAGGTATCAAAATTGCTGAAGAGATCACGCGCCGCCACACGATTTTAAAAGATTTTCTTTTAAGAGTCATCCAGTTAGATCCTGATAAGGCAGAGACAACTGCATGCCGGATGGAGCATACCGTAGATAATCAATCGATTGACAAATTTGTTCAGTTTATTGAGTTTATCGACAACTGCCCGCGAGCCGGGGAAGATTGGATAAAATCTTTTGTGATGTACTGTGCCTCAAAAAATCGTGAATGGGAAAAATGCAATGAATGTATTGATCAATGTAAAACACGCCATGAAAAAAAAGCGGATTGAAAAGAAAAATACTGAAATCCATATTAATGAAAAGCGGCAATTTAGAAAGTTTTTAAAATGGGTTTTTTTGTCCAAAACCGCGAAATTCCCGATGAACATATTCAACCGATAGATATAACTGCATTTATATCCCAAAATTGATTTTGAATCAGCGGAGGCATTTGAGCAGAAAGTTACGGTTTCGAAATAGAACCGGACTGGATCAGTTTAAATTGCATCGAGAGGACTTTTCACTCCCATTAAATTTTTTTGAGATAAATGAGTATAAACCATCGTGGTTTTTGCGCTGGTATGTCCCAAAAGTTCCTGGACGGTTCGGATAGCATAACCGCTTTCTAAAAGATGTGTGGCGAATGGATAGGGAAAGGCGAATCCGGTTTGATATCGCAAAAATCATGAAATCTCGTGACCCGGTTTAAATAATACTGCGATTACAGCAATTTTTTTTATTAGCGATCTTTTTAGACAACACGTAGTTTTTCATAACTCTTAAAATCATTCATGACATTTCTTCCTTTCAATGGGGTTGTTGGGCAGTTTCTATACAACATGCCGATATGGAACAAAAAGCAGTCTGATCATTTTTATGACATTTTTTTGCAAAATGTGAAACATAATAATAACAATAGCGTTGATAATTTATGAAAATATGATAGGAAAGAAGGGGCTGAGAAACAAAACTTACTTTTTAATTCCAAGATTCTGCATGGATATTTCATTTTCCTATGAACAACCCTTTTTGGGTTATTCATAGGAAACTATACAATAAATAAGAAATAGCAATAAGGAGGAAAATCAGTGAATAAGCAATTTTTAGTTTCCGTCATAATATCCTTACTATTACTACCTACATTCGTAGTGGCGGCTGGAGATACAAAAGTAGAAGCAAAAGAGTTTTTTGAAAGATATATAATCTTAGGTGAAAATTTTGACAAATCCGTAGCTGATTTATACTCTGATAATGCGATAATTAAAGTAAAGCGTCTTTATCCGAATGGACAAATGAAAGAAATGGCTTTTGGCGGGACAAAATGGAAAAGTTTAGTGAAAAAAAGTATGCCTTTAGGAAAAGCGAGAGGGGATATAAGTAAATTTAGCGATATAAAGATTTTTTTAAACAATACAAACGTGACAATTAAAGCAAACAGATACTCAGTCTTGAAATGCTATACAGATAAAGGATATTATATGGTTATTGAAAAAGATAGCACTGGAAAGTATCAAATAGTAGAAGAATATATGGAAACTCAACCGCAGTCCGATTGCTAACTGCGGGGTTTGTGGGTTATGTGTTTTAACCAAAACAGAGTCGTGACAGGGGGAATAGTGAAGAGTAGATTACGTTTGATCATCTGGATTTCAATTGCAGCTTTTTTTTCCAGTTGCGCCACCTCTCAGAAACATCAATATGATTGTATAGAAGGCTGGATTTCTGACCCAAGAACAAATTGTGAGGTTCATACCAACTGTTACTCACCTATGAAAACAATCAAATGGTCGGGCGGTTGTCTTGGCGGCAAGGCTGAAGGGCAGGGAACAATTGAATGGTATGAAAACGGAAGATTAAGTATCCGTACGACGGGTGGGTTTGAGAAAGGTAAACTTGAAGGGCAGGGAAAGGATGAATGGTTTGATGGGCCGTTTAAGGGCGATGTATATATTGGTGAATTTAAGAATAATGTTCAACATGGAAAAGGACAGGCCAAATATGGGAATGGTGAAAGTTATATAGGAGAATACAAATACGGTAAGAAGGACGGAAAAGGCACTTATTATTATGTTGATGGGAGTAAATATGAAGGGCTATGGAGGAATGGTGAGCCTGTTCCTGGAAAGGGTGTCCATACTCCACCGACGCGCGGTACCAATATCAAAAGTGATGCAGCGTATTCTCACCGGATATGCCGTATGGTTCAATTATAAATATAAAAGGCATGGCCCGTTATTTCAGAACCGTTACAAATCCATATTGTGCGAGGAAGACTTATATTTAAAAG
>JAUVGT010000049.1 GCA_030593645.1 Deltaproteobacteria bacterium | reverse complement strand
CCCATCGGACAAGCGCCGCGGGCGTTTCGGGTGAGCGGCCGTTCGTAATGAGTTTTGTAACAATATTGGGAAGATTTTTGACGCCCATTAAAAATACCAGTGTGCCGACTCCTGTGGCAATCGATGCCCAGTCAATACTCGACTCGGATTTTCCCGGTTTTTCATGGCCGGTGATAAAGGCGAGGGTGGAGGTATAGTTCCTGTGAGTTAGGGGAATACCGGCATATGCGGGGGCGGCAATGGCTGACGTGACTCCCGGTACGATTTCAAATGGGATCCGGCTTTTGATCAGTTTTTCAGCTTCTTCAGCACCGCGACCGAAAATGAAGGGGTCTCCACCTTTGAGTCTTGCTACAATGAGGCCTTTTTTTGCCTTTTCAAGAACCAGGGAGTTGATACCATCCTGTGAAAGGGTGTGGTCTCCGCCTTTTTTACCCACATAGATCCGTTCGGCTTCTTTTCCGGCATAACTTAAAAGGGCAGGGGAGGCAAGATAATCGTATATCAACACATCTGCTTTTTTAATGCATTCCATGCCCTTTACTGTGATTAATCCCGGATCTCCGGGACCGGCCCCGATCAAATAGACTTTTCCTGACATGGTACTCCTTTTAAAAGATGAACGTTGAACACTTGTCCGCCATAGTCTTGGCGAAGGAGGATCGAACGTCGAACGTCGAACGTCGAATGTGGATGACGCTTCGCTTCGTCTGATTTTATGAATTTTGAATTTGTAAATAAATTACTACTATTTTTTTAGCCCGTCATTCCCGTGGAAACGGGAATCCAGGTTTATAAGATGATTCTTCTGCCTTTCTAAACTGATTTAAGGTTTTTCAATATTTTATCGGCTCCTTTTGAAAGGAGGCGTTCCGCCAAATCGATTCCGATTTTTTCAGCCGTGTGTTTCGGACCGGACAGGGAATCCCTGATCACTTTTTTTCCGTCAACCTCGGCAACCAATCCTTCAAGGGTGAACAGGTCTTTTTCGATTTTACCAAATGCGGCAATCGGAACCTGGCAGCTTCCTTCAAGGCGATTTAATAACGCGCGTTCTCCAAAAACGGCGGTTTTTGTTTCATGATTATCCAGCGGTGCGATGATATTTTGAACTTTGGGGTCATCTTTTCTGATTTCGATACACAGGGCACCCTGTCCGACTGCAGGAAGCATCACTGAATGATTCAGGTATTCGGTAATTCTTTCAGAGAGTCCCAGCCGTTTGACTCCTGCCGCGGCCAGAACAATGGCATCCAGACCTTCATCACCTGAATCGAGCTTCCTTAAGCGTGTATCGAGATTTCCCCTTAATGGATGGATGACGATATCGGGTCTGGCGTGAAGGAGCTGGGCAGCCCTTCGGAGGCTGCTGGTCCCGATGACAGCACCCGGTTTAAGATCTGAAAACGCATTTCCTTTTATTGAAATCAATACATCGCCAGGGGTTTCACGTTCCGGAACCATACCAATGCAAAGACCTTCAGGAATATCAGCGGGCATATCTTTCATGCTGTGAACAGCAAGATCCACGCGACCGTTTAACAGGGAGTCTTCAATTTCTTTGACAAACAATCCTTTCCCGCCGACCCCGGCCAGGGGAACATCCAGGATTTTATCGCCTTTTGTTTTTATGATTTCAAGCTCAATGATAAGGGAGGGATTTCGTTTCTGAAGTGCTGTTTTCACCCATTCGGCCTGCCAGAGTGCGAGCTTACTTCCCCGGGTACCGATTTTTAATGAATCGGTTATCATCAGTGGCCGCAGCTTGAACAGTTGGTTGAAGCGCATCCGCTGCATGATGAGTCTGAAGCGGATGATGATACGGTTTCACCGCCGCTGCCTTTACTGACAAAACCACAGGCAGACATCAGGCGGCGCGTTTTTTTACTGCTGCATGATGGGCATTCCGGTTTTTCAGAACCAAAAACAAGGAATTCAAATTCATTATCGCATTTTACGCACTGGTATTCATATATGGGCATATTATTTCTCCTGGCAGATTCGATGATGCTGAATCGTTTGGTTTAATTTGCTTTTAAAATAATCATCACTTAAAAAAAATCAATGGTTTAACCGTCTTTCTAATGGAACCTGTTCAGGTTTGATTGGGTAACGGAAGTCGTATGTATTTAGATATTTTCCTGGATAGCGCTAAAGCTTCACTATGTGCTCGGCTCTCCGCTCTGCACCTGGTATGATGAAAAGACGATCGCGATACCGACCCCGAATTCCGTTTTACTTGTATTCCCTCTATGAAGTTGTGTTACGCATTTTAACAGAGGGCACGAGGGGAGGTTTGGAAACTACTTCTAAAACATTTCCGGGTATAATATCCTTTCAACCAATTCACAAAGGATGTGAGCCAATGTGATATGAACTTCCTGAATCCTGGCGGTATTATCCGATTTTACACCAAACACAATATCAGATTTTTCCGCGAGTATGCCGCCGTGTCCGGTCAGCGCCACAGTTATCATTCCGATTTCTTTGGCTTTATCGATGGCTAAAACCACATTTTTTGAGTTGCCGCTCGTGCTTATTCCAAGGGCCATATCGCCATTTCTGCCGAGAGCCGCGACTTGTTTGATGAAAATTTCGTCAAAACTGTAATCATTTCCAATGCTTGTAATGACTGATGTGTCTGTGGTCAGAGCCATGGCGGCTAAGGGCTGTCTTTCAATCTTAAACCGGTTGATGAATTCCGCGGCGATATGCTGGGCATCCGCGGCACTCCCGCCGTTACCGAAAAGCAGAATTTTATGACCGGAGGTCAGGCACATGGCCATCTGATCGGCGCATTCTAAAATAAGATCTGTGTTGGTTTCAATAAACTTTTTTTTGAGTCGAACAGATTCATCGATGATGTTCTGTATAATATTTTTCATATTTTTATATCTGAGTTATAGTGATTTCATGTTAAATTGAATAGTGTGTCAGGAATTTAAATTGTTTTGTATCTGATGAATCTCTTTTTCACAATCGTATCCAAGGGCAGTGGCCTTTTCAAATTGGGTTAATGCTTTTTTTAATCGGTTTTCTTTGAAATAAAGACTTCCCAGATGGAATCTGAAAAGACTGTTTTCCGGGGCAAGGTCAACACTCTGACGACAGAAAATGGTCGCGATTTCCAGATTTTCCCCTCTTTGATTATAAAGCAGACCAAGGGCTGATAACGACGCGGCATCGTTTGGATTCAGTTTGATTGCCGTTTTATATGCCGAGACAGCCTCTTCGGTATTGTCCAGGGCTGAATAACATCCGCCAAGGCTTGCAAAAATTAATGCGGAGTCAGGTTTTAATCTGGCCGCGTTATTTAAATATTCCAAACCCTTTTCGGCCTTGTTTATTTCCATATAAAGCCTGCCGGTTTGAAAAGCCACTTCAAAAATATTTTCGTTTTTGTCTTCCGCTTTAAGAAAATAGTTAAGCGCTTCATCCGGGCGGCCTGTCAGGGTTTTTACAAATCCCGCGTTATACAGGGCCATGGTTTCATTGCTGTCCAGTTCAATCGCCTTTTGAAACTCTTCAAGTGCTTTGTCATAATTTTCCTGTATACCGTAGCACACCCCGAGGCTGTTATGCACATTTACGTTTGACGGGTCCACCAAAAGCGCGGATTGGAATTCTTTGACAGCTTCATCGATATTGCCAGTGTCATACAATTTATCACCGCTGATATTCAGACTGACCGCGTCAAATTCTACCATGCTGTCATGGCCAAAAAACTCCGCGTGATACAGGGATTTGCGCGCGTTATCCATAATCTTTTTTTTATCAAAATGAAGTGTCGGAAAAAAAGCAATACCGATTGTTACAGTATCACCATCACCTCCCGCGGAAAAGGATTGTTTTATTTCCAGGGCAAGCGTTTGACTATCAGAGCCATTTTTATCCGGGAAGAAGCACCCAAAAATATCAGGATCAACAAAACCCCATATTCCATTTTCATTTTCACAGATTCGATGAATCGAATTGGCCAGATTCATCCGAACGTGATGATTCGAAGATATGGGTATTTTGGTTTCTGAACCGATACCGTCGATGTGAATGGCCAATGCGCCGAACATGGATGAATCAGTAAGCTGTTCCATCGCATGATCCATAAATGGTTTGCCCAAAAGTATATCCGGAAACTGGGTTTTTAATTCAGATTCAGGGATATGTTCAATGGTTTCTGTCTTGCTGCCCTGATAAGCAATATCTGTTTTAGAAAATAAAAAACGTTTATCCCGGGTTTGTTTATTCTGGTTAATTGTCATTTCTAAACCTTTTTGAGCATGATCATCAAAGCGTCTTTGATAATGGTGAGTTCTTCTTCCTGGATCGTCCGCATATCCATGACATATTGATCGTCTTCAATTCTTCCGATTATCGGCGGTGAGTTTGAACGCATTCCGCTTTCAATTGTATTGACTGATATCCCATCAATCTTAATTCCAATACACACGGTTGGTAGATCCAAAAGCGGGAGTGCGCCGCCGCCGGCTCGGGAGGTATGATTGATCATTTCTATTGAAAGTCGTGTATCTTTTATCTGTATGAGTTTTTTTTTGAGCTGAGAAGATGTTTTTTTGATTTGTTCAACGGAGAGAGTCAGCATTCGAAGCGTCGGGATTTGCTTTACAGCTTTTTCTTCATCACGGTAGAGATTCAGTGTGCTCTCCAGTGCAGCCAGGGTTAGTTTATCGATACGAAGTGCCCTTGTAATCGGATTTTGTTTGATTTTAGTGATGGCTTCTTTTTTACCCACGATGATTCCGGCTTGCGGACCGCCAAGCAGTTTATCGCCGCTAAACGTGATTAAATCGGCACCAGATGCCACAGAGTCCTGAACCCGGGGCTCTTTGACCAGTCCATATTTCGAGAAGTCAATGAAGGTGCCGCTGCCCAGATCCTCCATAACCGGTATATGGTATTTTTTCCCGAGGTCTGTGAGTTCTTTAAGTGAAACCTCGGACGTGAATCCCACAACACTGTAATTACTTTTATGGACTTTAAGTAAAAGGCCGGTATCGTTTTCGATCGCGTCTTCATAATCTCTTAAATGTGTACGGTTTGTGGTACCGACTTCACGCATGATACCGCCGCTCTTAGCCATGACATCAGGGATCCTGAATGAACCGCCGATTTCAACCAGTTCTCCACGGGATACGATGACCTTTTTACCCCTGGCAATCGATTCCAGGCACAGGAGTACGGCACCCGCATTATTGTTTACCACCATCGCGGCGTCAGCACCGGTGATTTCACACAGGATGTCTTTCACCGCGCTGTATCTCGAACCCCGTTTTCCTTTTGAGAGGTCAAACTCAAGGTTTGAATACCGTGATCCGATCAAACTAATATTTTCAATTGCCTCTTCAGGCAGTAAGGAGCGTCCCAGGTTGGTATGGATGACCACACCGGTGGCATTGATAGTACGCTTTAATTTCGGCGCTGAAGCAAGGTCCACATGCTTTTTGACTTTTTCGAGAACAATTGAATCTTCAAAATCCTCATCTTTGATATCCTGTGTGTTGTCCATAACAGCTTTTCTCAGGCTGTCAATGACATGTCTGATTGACTGTAAAAGGAGTGATCGCGGAGTTTCTTTCAATACGGGGTTGGTTTTTGAAAGCTCAAGCAGATGGTCAACACCCGGCAGCATTTTCAGCAGGTTCTGTTTTTGATTATTCAGATTCATAAGTTCTATTTTAAGCAGGGTTCCTGTTTATTTGGTTCATTGACCTGTTTACCATGTATATACCCAAATTTTATACAAAATTCAAGACTTTGTTGTATGAATGAAAGGGTACCCGCCATAGGCGGATTTACGCTGCGCTCCAACAAGGATTCAAGGCCCGCCCTGTCGCGACATGGTGTTTACGTATTATCTCTTCTAATGCCAGATTAATTATCATTTTTTGAATGAAATGCACGGAAATAACTTTAAAGCAGGAAAAAAATAGGATATAAAAAACGGATTGAAGTTATTGACGGAACCTCTAACAGCGAATGTGTTGTAAACGATTTCCCTCTTGGTGGAGGAATAATGAAAAATCTTCTGGTTACAGGCGGATGCGGATTTATCGGGACAAATTTTGTAAGATATTTGCTTTCAGCCAAATGTAAGAAGACCGGTTTTAACGGCCGAATCATCAATGTGGATAAACTGACCTATGCCGGTAATCCGTTTAATCTGGCTGAGTTTGAAAAAAAATACCCGGATCGATATTCTTTTGTAAAGAGCGATATCTGCGATGTCAAAGCCATGGAGGGTATTTTTGACAGGTTCAAAATCGATTCGATTTGTCATTTCGCCGCTGAATCACATGTGGACCGGTCGATTGCTGAACCGGATACCTTTATTAAAACAAATATCAACGGAACATTTACACTGCTTGAACTGGCCAGAAAAAACCAGGATCGGCTGCTATTGTTCCACCATGTGAGTACGGACGAGGTTTTTGGTTCTCTGGGCAATCAGGGATTCTTTACCGAAAAAACTCCTTATGATCCGAGCAGTCCCTATTCCGCTTCAAAGGCGGCTTCTGATCATCTTGTGCGGGCTTATGCCAGAACTTACGGTCTTCCGGTGACCATTTCCAATTGTTCAAATAATTACGGTCCATACCAGTTCCCGGAAAAACTGATTCCCCTGATGATACTCAATTCTTTTAAGGGAAAACCATTACCTGTATACGGTGAGGGGTTCAATGTCAGGGATTGGCTTTACGTTGCGGACCATTGCCGGGCCATTTTTGAGATCATGAAAAAGGGGAAGAGGGGGGAAACATATAATATCGGTGGTCACTGTGAAATGACCAATATCGATGTGGTCACTCGGATATGTTCAATGTTAGATGAAAAAATACCTCAAAAAAACGGGAAACCCAGGAAAGATCTGATCCGGTTTGTCAAAGACCGGCCCGGACATGATTTAAGGTACGCCATTGATTCATCCAAACTTGAAAAAGAACTTGGTTGGGTTCCGGAAGAATCGTTTGATACAGGTTTAGAAAAAACCATTGACTGGTATCTGGATAATGAAGGTTGGGTGAAAATGGTAATCGATGGAGAATATCGTAAATGGATTGAAAAGCATTATGAGGAATAATAGTAAAGGATTCAATGTAAAGAGCGGAGAGCGTGGAGCATAGAGCTGCCAAAAAAGGAATCGAGATGAAAGAAGCAAAAGATTATATTATTTTTCCATTGGATGTCCCGATAATTGAAGACGCAAAAAAGTATATTCAACTCCTTACAGGCCGGGTGGGGTTGTTTAAAGTGGGTCTTGAATTGTTTATTAAAGCCGGCCCTCAGATTATCGAACATATTCAATCAGCAGGGGAAACCGGGATATTCCTGGATTTAAAGATCCATGATATTCCAGCGACCGTATCTCGAGCGATGGAGCGGGTCGCGGAGTTTGGCGTTACTTTCGCAACCGTTCACTGCGGTGAATCAAAAGAGATGTTAGAAGCCGCGGTGAAGGGAGGACAGGGGAAGGTTGGAGTTCTTGGCGTCACCGTCTTAACCAGTATTTCAAATGAACATATCCGTATGGCAGGGTTTCGGGAGGAATATGCATCGGATATCAGCCGGTTGGTTAAAAAACGTGCCGCGAACGCGAAAGCAGCAGGCTGCATAGGTGTTGTCTGCTCCGGGCTTGAAGTATCAATGATAAAAAGTGAATTCGGAAAAGATTTTGCAGCAGTGACACCCGGGATACGCCCGGGATTTGAGCCGGAATTAAAGATAGATAAAAAAGATGACCAGCAAAGAGTCACTACCCCTGCCATGGCGATAAAAAACGGTTCCGATTATCTGGTGATCGGGAGGCCGATCAGGGATGCAAAGGATCCCGTGGAAGCGGCTGTTCGGATCGCGGGGGAAATTGAGGGAGTTATTTGAAATACTGTTTTAATCAAAAAAATGGCAGGATCGGTATAGAATCACGCACAGTATTGCCAGCCCTATTAGGAGACCCAGTACCGTCTGGTCGGGGTTGAATTTCTTCATGTCTGCACTTCTACTCCTTATCCAGCCCAAACGTGGTATGCAGTACTCGTACGGCCAGTTCAGTATATTTTTCTTCGATGATACAGGAGATCCTGATTTCAGAAGTACTGATCATGATGATATTGATGTTTTCATCCGCAAGGGCGTTGAACATGGTGGAAGCAACACCTGAATGATTTTTCATACCCACACCGATTACCGATACCTTGGCAATGTTTTGATCACCAAACACAACTTCCGCTCCGATTTTTTCCGCAACTTTTTTTTCAATTTCAAGGGCGGTTTCATAATCCGCGTTGGGAACTGTAAATGTCAAATCAGTTTCCCCTCCCGGTCGTGTGTTCTGGATAATCATATCAATAACAATACCGGCTTTTGAGATCGGCGAAAAAATTTTTGCCGCTATACCGGGCTGATCCGGGACTTTTTTCAGGGTGATTCTGGCTTCGTCTTTATTGTGAGTCACAGCGGACACCACAAGACGCTCCATACCGGAGTTCTCATTAACAACCATTGTTCCTTCCTCCTCATTGAATGATGATCTAACATGTACTGGGATATTGTATTTTTTTGCGAAACCGACTGATCTGATTTGAAGGACATTAGCGCCGAGGCTGGCCATGTTGAGCATTTCATCATAGGAAATTTCATTTATTTTTTGTGCTTTTTCACAGATATTCGGGTCGGCAGTATATATTCCGCTGACATCCGTATAAATTTCGCAGACATCCGCTTTAAGTGCTGCGGCAATAGCCACCGCCGATGTGTCAGATCCTCCGCGGCCGAGGGTGGTGATGTTCCCATCTTTATCACATCCCTGGAAACCGGCTACAATAACAATGGTGCGGTCGTTAAGCATGCTGTTAATGCGATCAGGCCCAATGTCAATGATACGCGCGTTCCCATGTGAGTGGTTGGTGATCACCGCTGCCTGGTATCCAAGCAATGAGCGGGCAGGGTAATTCATGGATTTTAATGTCATGGATAGAAGTGCGGCCGTGGTCTGCTCACCTGTGGCAAGCAGAACATCGAGTTCGCGTTTATCAGGAGAGTCCGAGACCTGAGCGGCCATTTTAAGCAGGTTATCCGTAACCCCGGCCATAGCAGAGAGGATGACCACCACATCATTTCCCTGGTCATAGGTTTTTTTCACACGTTTGGCCACATGGCGTATCCGCTCAAAATCGGCTACCGAAGTACCGCCGAATTTTTGCACGATCAAACTCATTTTGACTCCTTAAGTAGTGTAATCAGAGGGTTCTTTTGGGTTCCCGAGGCATAAAAAGAAAATTTACGACTATTTTCATCTATTATTTCAATTCTTATTTTTAAATGATTACCAGGCAGTTCTCCGTCAAATCTATCCGGCCATTCAATTGCAGTGATATGATTACCGTATACGATATCATATATTCCAATTTCTTCCAGTTCATTAAACCCGCTGATACGGTAGAGATCGATATGAAAGAGTTTAATGCGGCCCGGATATTCATTGATTAAGGTATAGGTCGGGCTTGTCACATAATAATCAGATGGGACGTTCAGGCCTTTGGCCAATCCCTGTACAAATACGGTCTTTCCGGAACCAAGATCTCCGGATAGAGCAATAACAGTAGCTTCTTTTACCTGCCTGCCGATTTTTTCCCCCAGGTTAAGGGTTTCTTCTAAAGAGTGTGATATGATGGTTGCTGTATTCATTATATATGATCTTAGAAAGTTTCTGGCAGGGCGGGCAAATTGGATCCTGGGTTCCACTCGTAACGATGAATCATTCCGGTCTCCATATCTTCTGTATTTGATTGGGTATGGCATTCATCACTTCGCCGGCAAGGTATCCGACAGGTCCATTTGTTTGTGATAATATGTCGGCGGCAGCGCCATGCAGATATACACCGGTATGGGCAGCATGCTCTATGGGATAGCCTTGCGTGATCAGACCGGCTATTACCCCGGTGAGCACATCACCCATGCCCCCTGTAGCCATACCTGGATTGCCGGTCGGGTTAATAAATATTTTTCCATCCGGATGGGCAATAACCGTCCTTGCCCCTTTAAGCACAATATGAACATTAAATTCTTTTGCAAAATTTCTGGCAGTGTTGATTCTGTCCTTTTGAACGGATTTCGCGGATATGCCCAGGAGCCGAGCCATTTCTCCGGGATGGGGCGTTAATATCACAGGAACGTTCGCTTTTTTAAGACACATTGGTTCACCCGCCAGATTATTGATCCCATCCGCATCCATGACTATTGGTACGGTACACCCGCTGATTATTTCTTTGACCAGACCTGTTGTTTCATCGGACTGACCCAGACCCGGGCCGATGGCGAGGCATTTTTTATCGGTCAGGAGGTGGTTCAGTATCATATCGGAAGCTTTAGCGTCTACCAGCCCGTCATGTGTTTCAGGAAGTGATTGAGTCATTACTTCAAAGAGTTGGGTTTCCAGGATCGGATTTAATGAGCCTGGAATTCCCAGTGTAACCAGGCCGGCGCCTGAACGCATCGCGGACATGGCTGTCATGGCTGCCGCACCGGTCTTTCCGGGTGAGCCTGCCACGACAAGCAAATGGCCGGCATTCCCTTTGTGGGCGTCATGGGGACGGGGTATATAATACTTTTTGATTAATTCATTTGTGATTAATTTTTGCCCGGGGTCCACATTGTCTGCGATATGCGGCGGTATGCCGATATCAACCACATCAAGATTTCCGGTATAATCCGCGCCCGGGTGAACAAAATGGCCGATCTTGGGATACGCAAATGTCGCGGTATGCCTGGCTTGTATACATACACCGCGGGGCTGTCCGGTATCTGAGTTTAATCCGGAAGGTATGTCGACCGAAAAAACAGGCCGGTTTGAGTTGTTTATGAATTCGATAATTTTTCTAAAATAGCTTTTGACATCAGATTTTAAGCCGGTCCCAAGAATCGCGTCCACCCATATGTTCTGGTGCCGCATGGATGTTTTGTGTTTAGAAAAAGAAGACTCATCCGGTATCTCGATGATCGGAACGCTTAAAGGAGCTAAAAGATTAAGGTTGGCTGCCGCATCGCCGCTGACATTTTTTTGTTGGGCAAGAAGGTATACCGTTACATCTATTTTTTTTTGTTTAAGATACCTGGCGATTACGAAACCATCACCGCCGTTGTTTCCCCGGCCCGCGATAATTCCCACATTGTTGCTGTGTATACCGGGAAAATGATCCAATAGAGTCCGAAAAGCGCCGCGCCCGGCACTTTCCATCAGGACCCTTCCCGGAATACCAAAGGTTTCAATCGTTAAACGGTCCATCTCCTGCATTTCTTCTGCCGTTACAAGATACATTTTATACCCCGTTTGCACACCGGCTCGGGTTTACAATTCCTTGACCCGCGAAATCATCTCTTTGACTGCTCTTTCCATTCCCACCAGGGCGGCTCTTGAAACAATACTGTGGCCGATACTGAATTCATCAATTTCAATGAGTCCCTTAAATGCTTTTATGGTATTATAACAGATACCATGACCCGCGTTAACACCCATTCTAAGTTTGTTTGCCAGCTTGACCGCATCTACTATTTTTGAGAAAGCATGTTTTCGTTTCGTGGGTGTGGTCGCGTCGCAGAACACGCCGGTGTGTATTTCAACCATTTTGGCGTCGGTCTGATGCGCGATTTTGATCTGTTCAGGATCCGGATCGATAAAAATACTCACAGGGATGCCGCTGTTTTGCAGGGTTCCCACAGTTTCCGCGATACTGGTTTTGTGTATGACAAGGTCAAGGCCGCCTTCTGTGGTCAGTTCCGCGCGTTTTTCCGGAACAAGGGTCACTAGATCAGGTTTGATGTCCAGCGCGATTCCGAGCATTTCAGAAGTAGAAGCCATTTCCAGTATCAGCTTTGTCTGAACCGTTTTTCGCAATATTCTGACATCCCGATCATGAATATGACGCCTGTCTTTACGCAAATGGACAACAATGCCGTCAGCCCCTGCCAGCTCAGCCAAAACAGCCGCGGCTACAGGATCAGGGTATACTCCTTTACGTGCTTGTCTGATGGTCGCGATATGATCAACGTTTACAGCTAATCCAGCCATTGGTGTACCTCCAGATTTGTTCGTGCTCGTGCCGTTGAATTTCTTTGAATCATTCCACCGGTGTATTTCGTGGTTTCTAATTAGAATTTATTTGATAGTATCTATTAATTTTAAAAGTTCAGCACTTTTTTCTTCCATTATCAGGGCTTCCTGTTCGTCATTCTCATGATCATAACCAAAAAGATGAAGTATTCCATGTACAAAAAGCTGTTCAAAACGCAGTTCAAGACTGATTCCTGCCTGCACGCTTTCTTTGTATGCTGTGTCAATCGAGATCACCACATCCCCGAGAAGCTGTGGGCTGATTTCTGTAAACCTGCCCTCACGCATGGGAAACGCTATCACATTCGTTGGTCCGGATCTTTGAAGGTATTTTTTATTGAGCAATGCTATCTCGGGATCATTCACAATCAGTAAAGACAGTTCTCCCTCAGGATTGTCCAAGACGTTTAATATGACGTTTATCTTTTTCTGAATCTTTTTTTGGTGTATCCTGTGTCGGCTTTGCCTGTTGTCTATCAGGATTCCCATTTTTTACCTTTCCGTTTTTTGACTTACCGTTCTTCTGAATAATTTGATCCGGATATTCAATCCTGTGATGATGGATTGCATTCATAATCTTATTAAAGCTTTTTGCAATACTATGCAGATCTTTTAATGTCAACTCACAATTATCGAGCTGACCATCTGAAAACGCCTTATTTATTTGGTTTTGAATAAGTCCCTGAATTCTGGAGGGAGTCGGATTATTCAGTGTTCTCGACGCCGCTTCAATCACATCGGCAAGCATGATTAGCGCGATTTCTATGGTTTGCGGCCTCGGGCCCGGATATCTGAAATCATCAATCACAATCGAGTCTTCACCCTTCTGGAGCTTGGCTTTATCATAAAAATATGAAATCAAACTGGTACCATGATGCTGTTTAATGGCATCGATGATTGACTGGCCGAGTTTGTTCTTTTTTGCAATTTCGACTCCTTCTTTTATATGAGCCATCAGGATGAGGCCGGACATGGATGGCGCGAGTTTGTCATGCCTGTTTTTACCGCTTCTTTGATTTTCAATAAAGTATAGCGGTTTTTTTATTTTACCAATATCATGATAATAACCGCTGACTTTCGCAAGCAGTGAGTTAGCTCCGATTTCGGAAGCAGCCGCCTCCACCATTGAACCGACGATCACGGAATGATGATATGTTCCCGCGGCTTCAAGCATCAGCTTTCGAAGGATGGGTTGGTCCAGATTCGCGAGCTCAAGCAGTTTGATGTCTGTTGTAAAGTCAAAGGCGATCTCAACCAGCGGAGCGATCCCCAGTGCTACAATCCCCGCGATTAAACCTCCCATAAACGCGAAAGCACAGTCCCAAAGCAAGCCGGTCCAGGATAATTCGGTCATATAAATACTGATCGCAAGTACAAGAACAACATTCAGCAGCCCGAGTTTTGCTCCTGCTTTTATAAATACTTTTCTTTCCCTGCAGGTCTTGATCCAGTAAGCCGCCAGCATATTGTTAATTAGAAAATAAAGAAAAAAATCAAAGCGGTTTTGAAATATAATCGCTGTACAAATGCTCAGCACCACTGCAAAAGGAATAGCCACGTCAAGACCCATAAAAATACATATTAACATTGTACCGGATGCCAGGGGGAGCGCATAGGTAATCGACGCGGAAGTAATCGAAGAGGGCACATTTGAAGTCAGTGAATTGAACAACGATGCTGAAATTTCTGAAAACAGACAAAAAATAATCAGTACCAGGGCCATGAACAGCAGATTTTTGTTGTGATTGACGGTGGGTTGATTTCGGTTTTGAAGGTATATGGCATAGATCGTTATAATAAGGACAAATATGATCAGGGAAGCACCAAAGCTGTTGGTGACGATAGCATCCTGTTTTGTCTGAGAATCAAGAGCTTCGAGCTTTTTTTTATCTGTTTGAGTAACCCGTTGTCCGTACCGTAATAATATTTCACCCGCCTTAATTTGATACAGGACCGGTTTTATCGCCTCGGCAGCCATTTCTTTCTGTTCTTCGGTTTCGCTTTTGTTTAATGTAATATTCGGCTGGATTAAACGCTGAGCAAAATCAACGATCAGGTTTCGCAATGTATAATTATGGGTTTTAAGAATGGGCTGGCCAATAATCCTGACCATTGTTTTTGCCTGATCCAATCCGTAATACTGTTTCAATTGAGTAACCGTACGTTCTTTTTTTGTGGCTACATCTCGTAAAACAATTCCTTTGTCGGATTCCCTTAAAAGGATGGTTTTATTAGTAACGACACCGTTTTCAAGTACCTTGGTTAGAATCTCGATGATTAAAACAGCAATATCACTGGAAAACTTCTCTTTGATCAGGATCTTGTACGCCCCATCACTGACATCGATTCCGATTTTACTCTCGAAATCCTCCTTTAACTGCCAGGCCTGTTCTTCCATTGTGGATTTATCGCCGGCTGTATTATCCCCCGATACAGGTTTATGACCGGAAGATGTTGACGATTTTTTATTTTTTTTGGTTTCTTCACCTTTGATTTCTTTTTCTTCAGTATTATTAAAAATGGTATTAACATCAGAAAAAGTGCGTTCAATCCGTGTGAATAGTTTGGCGGGCAGGGCAGTGTCGTGATCATATACGGTTAATACGTTTTCCACAGCCTTTTGCTGGTTTATCTGAGTAGCTTCCACATCTTCGATAAAGAAATCATGAGGGGCTTTGATATCTTCCTGAACAATTTCATCAAGTTTGTATGAGTGCTTTTTTACAACAAGGTTTGGATAGATAATGACTGTAAAAACCGCGGTAATACCGATCAAAATAAACCATTTTATCCGGCTTGTCCAATGATTTTGATCGGATAATCTTGATGCAGTATTTTTTTTCCTGTCGATTTTCATTTGTCAAATATTCTGAATTTATTACTTCTTATGTTGTGAATGCGCGGTATTATCTGCTTCAAAGTCTTCATATGCCTTAATGATGTCCATAACAAGGCGGTGGCGAACAACATCAATTTTTGAGAAGAAGACAAATCGAATATCTTCAATTCCCTGAAGGATATTTTTTGATTCAATCAAGCCGGACTGTTTTTCAGAGGGAAGATCAATCTGGGTAATATCGCCTGTAATCACAGCTTTGGAGTTGAATCCGATTCGTGTAAGGAACATTTTCATCTGCTCGGATGTTGTGTTCTGGGCTTCATCCAGGATAATAAAAGAATCGTTTAAGGTTCTGCCGCGCATGAAAGCCAGCGGCGCAACTTCGATTACACCTTGCTGCATAAGGTTTGACACTTTTTCGAATTTTAGCATATCATGCAAAGCGTCATATAAAGGTCTGAGATAGGGATCAATTTTCTCCGCGAGATCGCCGGGTAGAAAACCAAGTGTTTCACCGGCTTCAACCGCCGGCCGGGTAAGGATGATGCGATTCACCAGCCCTTTTGAAAGCGCGGAAACAGCCATTGCCATTGCGAGGTAGGTTTTTCCGGTACCTGCCGGTCCGATTCCAAATACAATATCGTAGTTGCGTATTGCGTCGATATATTCCTTTTGGGCCGGACTTTTGGGAGCGATTGAACTTTTTTTTGCGGTGATGAATACGGTATCCAGAAAAATATCTTTCAGGCTGATACGATCATCCCCACTGAGGACCTTGACCGCGTATTCAACATCATTGGCATGAACAGGGTATTTATCCTTTAACAGACCATATAATTGATTCAGAATGTTAAACGCGAGACTGGATAAGATTTCATCGCCTTGAATCAAGACCTTATTCCCCCTGGCGTTGATTGTGATATCCAGGGAATCGGCAATGCTTCTAAGGTTGCAATTATGCTCCCCAAACAACTGCCGTGCGAGATTTAGGTCAGAAAAAACCTGTTCGGTTTGATTGCTGTTATATTTTTTAAGGTTTTGCACGATCTGTTGTCCAATTTTTCTATTTTAATGGTCATAACATGGGAGCATATCTTTAAACGCGATTTTATTTCATCCACTGCCGGATTTAATTGTATGCCGGAAGCCCTCCGCCATGTATTCTGTTTCAAACTCGTGGTTCTGCCGGCACAATAAGCCAGCACGATTTAATTTTATATCATACCTGTTTAAGCGATTGCAAACCACAATTGCGCAATCTATGATTTTCGGGAAAAACACCTTGACTGGTAAAATATGCTTTGTTATTTAACTAATTGATACAAATAATAATATTTGGATATGTCACTATTATGAACCCGTTCGACATGGTTATTATCGTTATTTTAGGATTTTGTTTGATCAGGGGTATCTTCAGAGGTCTGATCAAGGAAATGTCATCGATTATCGGTGTTTTAGCAGGATTTTACGCCGCATATACATATTATATGGAACTTTCCAGGCTCCTTTCACCTATTATTTCCAATAAAGCCTGGCTTAATATATTGAGCGTTTTAATCATATTCTGTGTTATTTTTCTGATCATCAGTGTTCTTGGTGTCGCCATTAAGTATTTACTCAATATAGCCTTTATGGGGTGGTTTGATCGGGTTTGCGGTGCTGTTTTCGGAGTATTAAAAGCGATCCTTATTGTTTCTGTGCTATTTATGGTATTTACAGC
>JAUVGT010000268.1 GCA_030593645.1 Deltaproteobacteria bacterium | reverse complement strand
CGGATGACCATCCTGAGAAGGGAAGCAAAATGGGTCAATGATCAGTAACAAAAAAAAACAACACGGTTCATTCCTGAGTGGCTATCCATTAATATTTATATAAATCACAAAGGATTTCAAACTTTTATTTCTTCTTCAGACGATTTCAATGGCTTGATTCAAAAGGAAGCAGCGCCCATACTTCTGGGTAAAATTAAGCACATTACTTACTTTGCTGCCGACCTTCCCTCCAAAGACTCCCGGGTGCCTGACAAACTCGCATCACATGGACAGTTCGAAGATTTACGAAAAGCTGGCGCTATATTAGACGGTAAAGATAGTGTGTTACTCGCTTATGCCAGGGCAATGATATTCTGGCAGCACCGCAATCGTTTCTGTGGTGATTGTGGAAGTCCGAACGTTTCAGAAGAAGCCGGCCACATGCTGGTCTGCTCCAACCATAAATGCGGACAAAAACACTTTCCGCGGACTGACCCCGCAATAATCGTTCTCGTAACATCAGGAGATCAATGCCTGCTGGGCAGACAACCGGTCTGGCCCCCCAAATGGTATTCAACGATTGCCGGATTTGTCGATCCCGGAGAAAGCCTTGAAAATGCTGTAATTCGCGAAGTATCTGAAGAGACCGGCATAAAAGTAAAAAACATTTTTTATTATTCTTCACAACCCTGGCCATTTCCAAGTTCCATAATGCTTGGATTTACAGCCCAGGCCGAGAATAAGAAAATTATGATAGACGGGGATGAAATCGAACACGCGGACTGGTTTTCCCGTAACGATATTTACCGAAAGGTCAAACAAAAACAGCTTCGCCTGCCGCCACCCGTTTCAATCGCGTATCGTTTAATTGAAAACTGGTTTGACAAAGGCGATTTCGGCAAGCTTGAAGATCTGTATCAGGGAAGTTAGGGAAAAACATGATTATAGGACTTGATGTTGGCGGTACTCACACGGATGTTGTACTTCTAGGAGAAGAAGGTCTGATCAGAGAAATCAAGATACCGACGGACCATTCAGATCTTTTTAGTACAGTACTTGAAAGCCTGAATCAAATCACCAGCGGCCTTGGATCAAAGCGCATTCGCCGTATCGTATTAAGTACAACACTTACAACAAACTCGATCGCCCAGAAAAAAATCCCCAAGGTTGGGATGATTGTGTCCGCCGGTCCCGGTATTGATCCTTTTCTTTTTCAAACCAATGAGTATTATGTTCCTGTTTCAGGCTCCAT
Organism: Deltaproteobacteria bacterium; assembly: GCA_030593645.1. Lineage (GTDB taxonomy): Bacteria > Desulfobacterota > Desulfobacteria > Desulfobacterales > JAUVGT01 > JAUVGT01. The sequence continues at coordinate 5,777 of JAUVGT010000268.1, read as the reverse complement.
TGATCACCGGGGAAGAGAGGTAGAACCTGTCAGGCCTGAAGAAATAAAAAAGGCGGCAAGAAATTTTTTAGATAATGATATTTCTCATGTGGGTGTCGTCAGTAAGTTCTCAATACGCAATCCTGCCCATGAGTTGAAAATAAGTGAAGTTCTGAAAAATTCTTTTGAAAAAGTATTTTTGGGACACCGTATCTCCGGAAACCTGAATTTTCCGCGACGCATAGCGACCACCTTTTTAAATGCCTCGGTTTATCCGATTCACAAAAAATTTTTTAACGCGGTAAAAAGATCACTCAAAAAAAAAGGACTGGAAGTACCGATACATATTTTAAAGGCCGACGGCGGAACAATGAGTATCGAATCGTCTATTGATTCACCGGGGCAGACTATTCTCTCAGGACCCGCGGCCAGCGTGATGGGCTCCATTGCCTTTGCTCCGGACAACCAGGATGCGCTGGTTATGGATATTGGTGGAACAACCACAGACATGGCCGCTCTGATCAACCAAATCCCTGTATTAGAACCGGTGGGTATAAATATTGGCGGATACAGAACTTTAATCCGGGCATTGGAAGTCCATTCAATCGCGTTGGGAGGAGACAGCGCAATCACTATCACCAATGGTATACTTACGATAGGCCCGGAACGCAAAGGCCCGGCTATGGCTTATGGCGGACCGGTTCCGACACCCACAGACGCGCTTGTGGTTTTAGGAAAGATCGAAAACAGTGATAGGGAAAAGGCAGTCAGCGGCATCAAAGCACTTGCAGAAAGCATGGGGAATTCCCTTGAAGATACAGCGCAGTTAATATTCGACAGTGTGTGCAAAAAAATTCTGGCTGAGGCAAATGCCATGATCGACCGTATCAACAGTAAACCGGTCTATACGATTCATGAGCTCCAGGAAGGATATAAATTAAATCCAAAGGATCTGCTTATCATCGGAGGACCAGCGCCTTATTTTGCGGATCAGCTCGAAAAAATGTCTGATTACAATGTACACGTGGTGCCCAGATGGGGTGTCGCGAACGCTATTGGTGCCGCTCTCGCCAGAACCACATCCGAAGTCACGCTTTTTGCGGATACAGAGCAGGGTATTGCAACCGCACATGAAGAAAATTTCAGTAAAAAAGTGGATCATGATTATTCGGGTCGAATGGCTGTTGAAAACGCGTACAAACTCTTAAGAAAAAAAGCCCTTCGAATGGGAGCAAATTCAGGTGATCTTGAACTGGAAGTACTTGAAAATCAACAGTTCAACATGGTCCGGGGATTTCTTACGACCGGGAAAAATATCCGGGTTAAAGTCCAGGTCAAACCGGGGTTGATTCACGAATATGATTCAGTCGTTAACAAACTGACACGGTAATGAAAATGATTGAAGTCTATTGACTTCAATCGTTTTATTTTTATTATGGAGATTAACATGCTGCGAGCGAAACATAAAACCGGTCTTGTATTTTTCCCGGCATTCGATTGGGCCATCAGCCCAACCCATCCTGAAAGAGAAGAACGCCTGCTTTATACCCAGGACCAGGTCATGGAGGAGGGGCTGCTGGATATTGAAAATATTATCGAGTTCAAACCCGATCTTGTGACCCTTGATGATATTCAGCGGGTTCATTTCTGTGTACCGGATGTGTGGAGTGTCACGACTGAATCGCATTTTATCAGCGCCGGCGGGGCAAAAAAAATCGGCATGGCTGTACTGGACGGACGGGTTGACAATGGTTTTGCCCTTGTCCGACCGCCGGGGCACCATGCCATGCGAATTGTTCATGGTGCGCGCGGTTTCTGCAATATCAATATTGAAGCCGTCATGATAGAATTTTTAAGGGAAGCCTATGATATCAATCGGGTTGCCATTATTGATACGGATTGCCATCATGGTGACGGTACGCAGGATATCTACTGGCATGATAAAGATACTCTTTTTGTTTCAATCCACCAGGACGGCCGAACACTCTACCCGGGTTCAGGATTCCCCGATGAACAGGGCGGACCGAATGCGATCGGAACAACAGTGAATATTCCACTTCCACCCAACACCTCTGAACAGGGATTTTTATACACAATGAAACATGTTGTTATGCCAATTCTGGATGACTTCAAACCGGACCTTGTCATCAATTCAGCCGGTCAGGATAACCATTTTTCAGACCCGATTACCAATATGAATTTCTCGGCACAGGGTTACGCGGATCTTACAAAGATGTTAAAAGCGGATATTGCCGTACTCGAAGGCGGTTATGCCATTGAAGGAGCCCTTCCCTACGTCAATCTGGGAATCATTCTTGCCATGGCCGGTATTGATTATGGCCAGGTCAGGGAACCGGACTATGATCCCGATAAAATCCGGCAGACCACCCAGGTTACGCGGGCGATCGAAAAAATCGGTGAACTGGTATTGTCTTATTGGCGGCAAAGGAAGCCTGCAAGGGAACGAATTTTGAATCAGAATGAATTTTTTGAACGAAAACGAAATGTTTTCTATGACACGGACGGTATCACTGAATCACAATATGAAAAAATCCGTGTGTGCCCGGACTGCAGCGGTGCGCTGAAAATTGATTCGTCATCTGACCGGGGCAACCGCGTCCTGGCAGTCCATATCCCGAGAAAAGCGTGTCAAACCTGCATGGATCTTGGACATAGATGGTATGAATCAGCGGATGGCAATACCTTTGACCTGGTTTTACTCCAGGATCGTCCGGGCAATAAATATCTGAAAAGTGATTCTAAACAAAGAAAGGAGTAATCAGATGGAAAACCCGATTGAAAAATACTGGCAGATCCGCCTTGATAATCTATCAAACGCTCTGGAATCGAATAATTTTAAGGTTTACCGGGCTGATAGCGCGGAGCACGCGGGCCGGATTGTTATGGAAAAAATAATCCCTGTGATCAAGCCCAAAAGCATATCCTGGGGCGGTTCCCAAACATTTACTTCGAGTGGTCTTTATAAGACACTGAAAAACAGCGATGGAATAGAAATACTTGATGTTTTTGAAAAAAATCTGGATCCTGAAACCGTTTTGGAACGTCGGAGACAATCTCTGCTTGTGGATCTGTTTATCACGGGTACCAATGCTGTAACTGAAGCGGGCCAGCTCGTTAACCTCGACATGATCGGCAACAGGGTCTGCGGGATTACGTTTGGCCCGAAACATGTTGTTATCCTTGTGGGCAGAAACAAGATCGTCCCTGACGTGGAAGATGCTTTGTACCGTATTAAAAATTATGCGGCCCCGACCAATTCCATACGACTCGACAAGAAAACTCCCTGTGTCAAGACATCATATTGTGAAGAATGCAAAAGCCCTGATCGTATCTGTAACACCTGGACAATTACGGAAAAATCCTTTCCAAAACAAAGGACAAAAATTGTATTAATTAACAAAGATCTTGGATTATAATCAATACTGTTTACCTGAGAGAACTTATGCGACTAAAGGATATCGGTGAGTTTGGATTCATCAATAAAATCAGTCCCGGGTGCGTTGTCCGTCCTGATAAAGTAATCAAGGACATTGGTGATGACGCGGCAGCATATATCTCGGATACGGGACAAATAACGCTTGTCACCACTGATCTTTTAATTGAACAGATCCACTTTATAAAAAACAGGATTTCCGGATTTAATCTGGGCCACAAAGCACTGGCTGTAAACTTAAGCGACATTGCTGCAATGGGGGGGTCACCAAAGGAAGCGTTTGTCAGTATCGCGGTACCGGGAAACTGTAAAATTGAATATCTTGAAGAATTATATAATGGTATCAAAACTCTTGCGGCTGAATTTAACGTGAATATTCTCGGGGGAGATACAACATCTTCAAAAACCGATTTAATTATTAGCATTACAATTATCGGCTCCGTTCCAAAAGATGAGATATTGTTCAGGCATACCGCAATCCCTGGTGATACGGTGGTCACCACCGGGCACCTGGGTGACAGCAGGGCTGGACTGCATATAATAATGAATCATATCCCCGCGGATTTACCACACCTGGAACAATTGTTGACCTGTCACTTCCGTCCAAAACCATTTATCAGAGAAGGACGATTTTTAGCCGCCCAGGATGGTGTTCATTCCGCGATCGACATCAGCGACGGATTGGGTTCGGACCTTGGACATATTGTCCAACAAAGCAATATCGGGGCACGGCTTTTTGCCGACAAAATACCCATATCATCAAATCTTAAAAAATTCTGTTCCGACTTTAATTTTGAGGCCATGGAATTTGCGTTAAAGGGCGGCGAGGATTACACATTGCTGTGCACACTCGAAAAGGATAAAACAGAAGGCATCGTAAACAATTATTTTATAAAATTCGGAAAACCGCTTTATGTGATCGGAAATGTTACAGACACCGGCATCATCGAACTCACGGATAAAAACAACCGTACCCGAAGGATTGAACCTTCAGGATGGGATCATTTTCGATAGCCCGCATTTCTCACAAACTTCGTTATGAGAACACATATCTCATGTCAGATCATGTAAAATATTAGAAGTGGTTTAATGAAATTAATCCGGTATACAGTAACAGCCCGGTAATGACGGCCCATACCAAAACAAAAATTGTTGCTGCCGCACAGATACCGGCAAGCAATTTATGGATCAGTTTTTCCGGCACACGCTCACGATATCCCAGTAGGAATCCAAGTAATATACCCGCGAGAATTCCGCCGCCGTGCCCCCAGTTATTAATAAATCCCCGGCCGATAAACCCGATGATGAACAGGATAACCACCCAGGTAATAAACAGAGAATTGATCGCCTGTTTTGATTTCTCATAAAATTAAAATCGAATCGAATACGGATTAATAAACAGATCTTAATTACTGAGCAGGATGACATCCCACACATCCTGTGGGTCCTGCATTCTGAAGCTGCTTGTCTATGGTTTTTTGTGATGCCTCAATCGCTTTATTTTTTTTCTTTATATCTTTATGGCATCCAATGCACTGTTTATGATAAGCATATTTAAAATATTTTATCGAATCTTTGTCATAAGATAGATATTTATTGGATTTTTTCGATACCTTGACAGCGTCATGGCAGTTTGACGTTTTACAGTTTTGAATTTTCCCATTTCCTTCCCATTTATGATGACACCGGGTACAGCTGGCCGCTTTAAAATGGACTGAATGGGGAAATTTAACCTTGTCCTTATTGCTCTTTCCTGCCTCAGCAATACTCTTAATCAGTATCGATCCCATAGGCACACACATTTCCAAATTCGAGTCCTGTCCGGAAACGACGGTCATACCAAATACAATGAACAGTATCAGACACAGCATTCCGATTCCTATTTTGTACATCCTGATCCCCCTTTTACAAAAACCTTTGATTTCATTTATGTTTTTTAATAATATTTTATTCGTTGTTTCATTATCTCAAATATTTGATTAAGAGATTACTAATGGTCTATAATTGAAAAAAATTCAACAAATAAATTCCCTGTGGGTTTTAATTTTTTTCAAATCGATCGGATTACTCACAAAACCGTTTACCGGGGTTATCAAACAAATTGCACTGGATAAAAAATCGATATTGAAATATACTGATTGACCCAAAATGATATCTAAAGTTTTCTTTAGACAGGCCGATAACAGTGTTTAGTCCCTTATGATTGACGGTTTCGTAAAAAGTCCAACTTCTGCGTTGTGCTGCATTTTGCAATGATTCAACGTACGATAAGTACGCTTCATCATTACAAAAATTGCACGCCTTGAATTTGAACTCTTTACGAAACCGTCACATTCGGACTTTT
>JAUVGT010000408.1 GCA_030593645.1 Deltaproteobacteria bacterium | reverse complement strand
CCATACCCCCATAATACACCGATACAGAAGCAATTACATTTTTTACCAGCTATCATATCATATGAGCGATCTCCAATCATGATCAAACTTTCGGTAGTTTCCCTATCCTTGATTTCATTGAGCAATTCATATTTTTCTCTTTTCAAACCGCAACCGAGGATTTCTTCAAAGTATCCCGATATGTTAAACATATCAGCGACCGCCTTGGCAATAGAAGTCTTTTTAGATGTCGCGATATAAAGTTTGTGACCATTAGCAGTTAACCCATGAAGCATTTCCATTACACCGGGATAAATGGTATTCTCCCGGTACCCTGAACTGAAATATCTTTCCCGGAAATAAGTAATCGCGGGCTGAATGAAGTCATGGTTTTCATCTCCGAATAGGTCTGTAAAAATATCCTTCAGAGGTGGGCCGATAAATGTTTTTAAAGCGGATCGGTCTCTTTCAGGACAACCCAGTTTTTTCAACGCATAATTGAGAGAATTTGAAACACCCTCGATAGGATCACTGAGGGTGCCGTCAAGATCGAATGCGATAATCATATTACTCCATTCAATGCCTCAATCCGTAAATCAGTCTGTACCTGATATCAAAACCTTCAGTCTGGTTTTAGTTCACCCCGAAGGGCGATTGCCTCCACATGTATTGTATGATTCCGGTAGATTCCTGTCAATTCCACTTCTTTATCGATCAGTTCCTCTACGTTTTGATTTTCCAACCCTTCGAGATCAAGCCATGCGTGATCATCCAGCAGCTTATCTGTTGAAACAATCCCGTGGTTATGCGGCAGTCCGAGATAGTATTGTTCACCGGTTTTAATCAGTTTACCGCAAATGGGCTGATAAGTAGAAAACCGAACCGCTGTCGGAACATCGTTTTGGTTTTGAACTTTGAAAAAAATGTCATGAAATGAATACCTGACGGTGGGGATCAGTTTCTCTGGAAGTGCATGGCTGCTCACCGCCTTATAGGCAGCTGCTGCGCGGAAGTGTATCATGTCATTATGCTTCCCTTTAAGTATATTCTTCAGGGGAACAAGAGCGTCCTGAGCTTTTTCGCCAATCGCTTCAAATGTCCTCGCAACCCCTTCCTGTATATATTTTTTATCGCTCGAAAGGGCTTCGATTAATGGATGGAGCATAACAGGCGCATACGAAAAAAACCGGGCGATGTTTTTAGCAACTTTCGCCCGCCACCATGCTTCTTCATTATTTAACTGCTGTAAAAATCCACGTAATGCCCGTTCGAACCTGCCTGGAAGAATATTTCTGACACCTGAAGTGTCAAATTGTACGGCGTTTATCAAAGTCAGCACATGAACTGCCGCGAGGTAAGAAGTCTTGCTGTCTTCAGATTCAATAAGAACCGACACAGAATTAAGTACCTTCGGGGTGATGAAACCGGCATTTTCTTTTGACAGATTCGCCAGTGCTCTCATGGTAATCATACGGCCATCAGAATTTCCATTTCGAAGCGCTTTCAGAAACCACGGCACCCCGGATTCACCCCGAGCGAGGAGCAAATCCCGAGCTTCTTCAGCAACATAAACCACTGTATCTGAAAGCAGCTCAGCGGCTGTCGAAAAAATGGAAGTAGTTGACGTTTCGACTTCGGATATTGGTTTTAAACTTTTCAGTGCGGTTTGCCGAACGATAAAGTCCGGCTGCCGAGTCATTTCGATAAGGATCTCGATGGTTTTCTCACGAAAATCCTCACCTGTTTCGGGTTGAGCCGCCCGGTTTCCCAATAAAAGCATTCCATCCAATGCCACGCTTCGAATTTTTATCCAATCATAACTCAATAAGACGAGGAAAAGTCTCAGTGTCTGATCGAAATGATCACAGAAATACTTCCCGATTCTCTCTTTAGATCTGGAGCTCGAGGCTTTATTCCCATAGGATAACCGGGATATCATCCACACCAGGCTGGAAGGCAGCGGATCGGCCGGCGGCATTTCATTTTTCCCCCGGGTCCGGCTGTTTAAATAGGCTTTCAGGGCGAACCACTGTTTTAGTGTTTTTAATAGTAACATTGATGGTCCTATAAAAAGTCCGAATATGACGGTTTCGTAAAGAGTTCAAATTCAAGGCGTGCAATTTTTGTAATGATGAAGCGTACTTATCGTACGTTGAATCATTGCAAAATGCAGCACAACACAGAAGTTGGACTTTTTACGAAACCGTCAACATTTTTCTTTTATCTTCAATTTACAATAAAATGGGAATGGAGATAATAAGCGCAGTTTAGAACAGTTTTAAAACCAAGTCAAATCCTGACCCTTCTTAAGTAAAGACTCTTTCAATTATATCATCAATCAGCCAGATAATATTGATGGTCTTGTAAAAAGTCCGAATGTGACGGTTTCGTAAAAAGTTTAAATTCAAGGCGTGCAAATTTCGTAATCATGAAGCGTACTTATCGTACTTCCCCTGTTAAATCTGTACTTTTTATTTAACCGGGGCGTTGAATGATTGCGAAATGCAGCACAACGCAGAAGTTGGTCCGCCTACGGCGGATTACGAAACCGTCAATATTGTCTTGAGTATCCAGAAATATAAACAGCTTGCGGAAAATAAGACGGTGCATGGAAGCCAGAGATACCGGTAGACGGGGAAAAATGAAGTCTTGAAATATTCATTTGATAAAAGCATGCACAGGTGTAATGGAGATATCAGCACACCCACAAACCCGCTGACCATCGCGAGTATCATGTAAGGCAGCATGAGATGAACTTCACCATATGATTGAATCAGGGTGATAATTATGGGAAACGTGGTGCCCACAAACGCAATAGTAATACCTCCGATCACGCCTACCAGGCAGGGAAGTATCACCGCTACCAGCATAAGCGGAATATTCCATTGTATCAATTCCTGACTTACTGCTTTAACGGCATGACTGTCTTCAAGCAGTCCCTTAAAAATAAGAATTGTGGATACCAGGTAAAACATCTTCAGCAGCTGACGCCTTTTTAATATGGACCACCGCTGTGACAGGGAAAATCGATTCCTGTTCCATACCCAAAAAATGGATATGATCAGCGCAATGATCAGACCGACCTCCTTTTCAATCGGAAAGCCCGGCAGCTTGAAAAGACTTGAAAACACAGCCCCGAGTCCCAATCCAAGAACAACAACAATCAATATGGGCAACAATTCCGTAAAAAAAGGAAAAAAGCGCGGACGCTCCGAATTTTCATATGTTCCACGAGTATCTTTGTCCAAAGATCTGTATCCAATGGGCCAATACCCTGCAACCAGTGCAATCACAGTGAGAGGGCTCATATAAAGGATGTACATCCAAAGGTTGAGATCGGCAATCGCCGCGGTAAGGAGTACACCGGGATATAAGGGCCAGCAGTATTCCCAAACATGACGAAACCAGTAATTTATATAACTGAGCTGGGCGCTGGTCAGTGACTTGGATTCACCGATATTTTTTACCATAGGTGCTGAAAAAACCGCCCCGCCCGGCATCGGCAGGAGTCCGATCAGGGCCGGAAAAATCACCAGGTTTATCCCTGTGTGCCTGACCAAACCCTTAAATGTATCAAGCAGCCGTGCCATCTGACCCGCCTTTTCCATGCTGTGGCTTAAAACCAGAATCAACATGACAATACAGGACAGTGTGAGGGTTTTGGGATGTATCAGAGAAAAAAATGCCGACTTGACAATGAGAAACGGATTTAAACCGAATATCAGTCCGAGTATAATAGAACCTCCCAGCAATGAGTGATCCAATGAAATTTTCATCCTGATGGCGGCAAGGATCAGAATAAATACACCAGATATTTTAATGATCGCGGGGAGTGCGTTGAAGATATCCATTTTTTGTTTCCTGACCTGTAAATTGACCGAAATTTCGTTACCGCTTAAAACGTAAGCCATTTGGGTTGTTTAGACTTTGGTAATTAACAAAAAGCGATTCATAACACACACTATCGATTATCTCAAATGGATTGAAAATATTTGATGTGATCTGCGGCTATCTATTGCACAATGTAAATCATTAATATAGTATGTATATGGGAGTAAAGATGAAGGAAAAAAATAACGGTATCCTGACTGATTCAATGATCATAGCCGGATTTTTTATCGCGACACTCTATTGGATCCTCGATTCAATCCTGAATATATTCTTTTCCAATAAGTATAATATTATC
>JAUVGT010000116.1 GCA_030593645.1 Deltaproteobacteria bacterium | reverse complement strand
AACCGTTATTCCCAATGTAATGGACTTTGAAACCCCGGCACCGGGTATCAGTGAATATTCTGCCGATGTCAGAGAGGCTCTTGGTATTGAAAAAGATGAGCTTTTTATTCTTCAACCGACCAGGGTAGTCAAGCGTAAGGGCATTGAACACGCCATAGAATTTGTACACAGGCTGGGAATGAAAGCCAAACTCGTTATTTCGCATGCATCCGGAGACGAAGGGTATGATTACGAAAAGCGTGTAAGAGTCTATTCAAAACTGATGAAAGTAAATACATTTTTCGTTTCGGATATTGTAGGTGAGAAAAGGGGAATGACAGAATCCGGGAAAAAGATTTATACCCTGGACGATATTTATCCCCATGCTGATCTTGTCACATATCCGTCAAATTTTGAGGGCTTCGGCAACGCTTTCCTGGAGGCCATTTACTTTCGTAAACCGATCGTCGTAAATAATTATTCAATCTATTCATCAGATATTAAACCCAAAGGATTCAGGGTGATCGAAATTGATGGATATGTTTCCGAAGACGCAATCATACGCGCGAAAAAAATACTAGGTGATCCCGAATTACGCAAGGAAATAGTGGAACACAATTATGCTGTGGGTACCCATTATTTTTCATATTCCGTACTAAGAAGAAAATTAAAGAACCTGATTTCAGATTATCTGGATTGACGGTTCCGAGGGGAAGGTTTATTACCCCAAAACGGTTTTAAAGCTTTAGAAGCTTTTTCCAAAACCCTCGATCGGATTCAAATTCAAGGCGGGTTAAAGATTTTAACCACAGGAATATATTTATATTTCGAGGATTAAAATCTTTAACCCAACGCAGAAATTGATTCCGAGGGGAAGTTTTAAATCCGTTTTTAGTGGTATGTCGGCCCCCCATCATCATCTTTTTTCTTGTCCCCATCTATCACCCTAAGGTGTGATCGCTTCCTCATGAGCTTCCATTTCTGGTATCGAAGGTAAATTAAATGGGGATCAAACAGGGTTCCGGGACCTTTAAAATAGATATAACTGAAAAGAATTCCGCCAAGATGATACGCGCCGTGTGAATTGGCCTTTGCAAGGAAGGTTAAAAGAGTAATCAGAATCGTTCCATAACTGAGATACTTTGCCTTAAGCGGAATCACAAACATCAGCAGTATGGTGGCTTCAGGGTTTATCAGGCCGAAAATAACGATGAGAGACAATAGACTCGGAAGCATACCCAAAAAGGGGGCATTAAACCCCGTAACCATGCTGAATGATAGACCGCATAAAGCCCCGCCAAGGGCTGAAAAATAAAATAGAATTAAAAACCGTTTTGACCCAAAAGCATATTCAACCGGTGCCGCAAAAAAATAAAATCCGATACAGCTGAAAATAAAAGTAATGGGCATAATCGGATGATGGATAAACGGATGAGTGATAATTTGCCATATATGAAAATTGTGATGAGTTAAAGGATAAAGCTGAAGGTAAGCGGCTACTGGAATTCCAACCCAGTGCTCCAATATCAGTTCCAGGATATAGATGACGACATAAATGATTAAGAGTTTTTTGCCAAGACGCGTTAAATTACTTCCGAATCCGATAGGTGTTCTCATTCATCCTTCTCTTTCCAGTTATAAAAAACAGAATATTGTTCCAGATATTTATTCGGTAAATTACCGCCTATTTGCGTAAATATTAAAGACTGACTGCTTTTCCCGGGTTGATGATTCGGCAGTATATAAAAGGCCATAACAAGAGATTTACCTGACATACCCTTGTTATATCCTCTTGCGATCTGTAATTCTACAGCGGTATTATTTACAATCTTCGCAGAAGACACTATCCTTTTTTTTATCCTCGGGATATCAGGCGATTTTACCCTGTAGTTAACCTTCTTACTATCATACATCTTGATTGTCCGTCTGATACGAAAATATTCGTTGAAATGAAATAATTCCTTGTTAAAGGCATTGACCTGAGGATCCATACCTGCACAAGTGTCCTTTAACAAATTCCACTTATAACATCCGCCATTCCATTGATAATAAATATGTTTGAAACTGGAATTGGATTCCAGAAATTTATTCTTTTTAATAAAATCTTCAAATTGAACTTTGAATTTCAGTTTTATTTTTTTGACATGATCATCCCGTAAATGTTCGGGCAGTTCATTTTTTAGTTTGAGATGAAGATACTGCTGATACTGTATCCATATAAATAGTCCTGCCAGGTTATCGAATATCCGGTTGGTAATCGTTTTGATCTTATCCGGCCGATATTTATTGGTTTTGAGGAGACTAAAACCACTGCTGATATTTTCCCCCACTAAATCTATTTGATCAGTAAATAATTCAGGGTCACTATCTAACACTTGAACCGGATATTGATGACGGGTATGACCCAATGTATTGGAGTGAAGAGTAAAAGCATCAAAATTACGTTTTTTGGTTTGGTATTCAATATTCCAGTATGCGGCAGTAAAGATAACCATAATTACTGCAATGGCTGGAAACGTAAATTGAAATGGTCTAAGGGGTTTTGTTTTATCGGGTAAAAGGGAAATAACGGCCAGTCCCAATATATTTGTTAAACCGATTAATCCAACATATGCCGGATATCCCCTTGCTCGTGCTAAAAACCAGCATCCATAAGCAAAAGTCAGGCTTGAAAGAAAATATGGTAAATAACCAATATCAATACCGCGCTTCTGCATCAATAAATCAATTAAAAATGCACTGATTAGAATGATACCGCCGAGACGATTCCCGGTTTTTGCTGCAATGATGTCCGAATCTTTTTCGACTTTGTGTTTCGCTTCAATGTCTACCAGCATTTTTTCAGTTTTTTTTCGATTCTGCATGGCCAGGTATTTTTCAAAATAGATCCCGCAAGCCTCGCACTCTTCACCCCCTTCCTGCTGGTTTCCGCATTTGGGGCAGGTAATGATGTAGATAGGAATTTCCGTTGTTTCAGTAAGTTTTTCGAATTCGTCCTGTTTATTGGTTGTACAGTAGGCCCCAATATTTATAAATATCTCCAGATACTGACTGGCAGTAAAATAATTAAGATCTTTTTTGACAAAATACAATTTTCCTAGAAATAATTCTTCCACATTCTTTACATCAGAATCAAATAATTCGGCAAACTGATTCATTACTTTTCGCCCGCTATACTCCCGATAATATTCACCTTTAAATTCAAATGTATATTTAGTGCGACTATTCAAAGCCGCTTTAAGAGAATCCACAACATTGCTTTTTTCACCACTATCATCGATCAAAAGTTCAGAAAAAAAACGCTCGCTGTCAGAGGAGAATACCAGGGGTTTATCTGCCGTGGATTCCGATTTATTTGTAATGTCTGATAAGGTTGACTGAAGGTCTTCGATTGGGACCAGTGATTTTTTGAGGTTGGTTTCATCCAGTATTACTTTGATATCACAGAGCGCGCCATATCCTATCAACGCACTATGATAATCCATGGCGCTTTGCCAATTCAAATTGGATTTCAGTATCCGGCGTTTACCATCAAAAAGTATTCCCGCCTTTTCCCGTTCAGTTTTGAACAAGCTGGAAAGGCTGTTGATTACCTCTTCTTTCGTAAATTGTTTAGTGATTTGACCCTGAAATTCAATTCGGTATCGTTCACCATGATTTATTTTATATGATTTCATGATTCTGATGTAAGCATATAAAAATATAAAGCAAAACTCAAGTGAATTGAGGGACCTGGAGATATTTTGACATCGCGAATCACCACAGAGGAATGGTCCTTCGGAATTCCACAGGGTAAACATGATGTAGAGCCGGTTTACGCTGGCCCTATATTATGAAGGAATATTTAGCATTCGTATCTCGCAAAGTCGCATCCGTCAGAACAGGGCAGCCGTGACAAGAAGCGCGCAAAGAGAATCGATTTATTTTTTAGGATCTTCTCCAATTTAGTTGGAGAAGATCCTTTTTTTATAAATCCTGTTTCAGATGGAACGGTTTTGGAAGCCTGTCTTTATGTTTAATAACAATAAATACGATCACCGCTATTGAAACAATCAGGGCCGGTATAAAGCTGACACCTAAATAGCTGACGGACAGAGAAATAATTCCGACACCAAGCACGATACCCGCGGATGGCACAGCAGGATGCATCCCTTTTCTTTTTTGAATCAGGAAAAGAATACCGATCCAAAGCATCAGGGTTCCCAGGATCAATAAGGCCATGGTAAAAATACCGCCAAAGCTTGAAACATACGGAATAGAGAATTTTACTTCCTGGTCGGCCTGGTTGGCATATATTTTTTTAAACGCGAAGTGAATACCGGAAGACGGCACGGTAATCTGTAACGGCGCCATTTCCCTGCCGACTTCACCGGCCGCGTCTTTTGCAAGGTACGCGCTCATTTCTTTTGAAAGTACTTTTTTCTTTTTTCCCACTATATCCATATCAGTTCTGGGCCTGCCATAGCTGAACCCATCCGGTAGGAACACATCCCAATGTGAATGGGTGACAACCATGTCCGGGACAGGCAGCGCGGCGGTTACTCTACCCATTGTTCCCAGTTTTGACACGGGTGTTTGATAAATCAGGGTCACGGGGAAACCCTGGGAGGAGTTAATAATCTTTATCAGTACATTGGGTTTGCCATCCTTTTCCTTGTCTTTTTCTGTTTCCGCCAGCGCGGGTTTTTCCGGTTTTCCATCCACAGTGGCCGACCATACCTTTGAATCCTTTGGAAGTTTTACCCTCAGGAACTGTTTTCGGTTGTTGCGAACAACAAATTTAGCCGTGGTAACCGCAAGACCGTCCCGCGTAAATAGTGTGTGATATACCGCCCTGTCAATGGCTGCCGATTTAATCTCGATCTCCTTGTGGCGGGTGATCTTCAGTGTCAGCTTATACGGCGGATCCACATGCACATACTTGTAGGCCAGTAGAATTGGATTTGTGGTTTTTAAAATCAATTGCTGTGGAAGTTCACTGGGGTCCAGTGAGGAAAGCTGCTGAACCGATGATGGCTGTACTTCAACAGCTGTAAGGGCTTCCAGGGCGATCCGGCCCTGCTCGACTTCCGCTCCCTGCACTGCAAGGGTGGGGACAGCGATATCGGCTATGCTGTCTGCCATAATCAATTCATAACTCACTTCTATTCGGAACTGCCCTTCCATTTCCTGGGTGAACTGGACATCGATAATCTGGCCGGTCTCTTCTGAGTTTTGTTTATACGTTCTTAAAGAAGGCGCGGTCAGACTGAGAAAATTCACCCTGGGCGGCAGCTTAAGCTGAAGATCCATAATCGATCCTGATTTGACATTAACTTCGATTGTGGCGGCGCCTGTCATGGTGACATCGCCAAGGGAAATCAGGGTATTCACCATGGCATCGAATTTACCCTGTTTTCTTTCAGGAGACGTGGCCTGTACGATCAATTTGGGAGAGGTCTCCACGTACTTGAATGTGTGGGCGATGGTCATTTCAACCGAATCCCTGACAAACGCGGGGAGCTGGTTTTCTCCCACGCGGGTGACTTTTTCTTGCTCAACCGGCTTCAATGTAAGCTCCTTGCTGGCGAGAAGGGCCACCATACCTCGCTGGCGCTGCACATTCATTGCCTTTAACAGGGGGATAGGAATCGGATCGTCCTTATTTGCGCCCAGGATGGAACGGTCATAGAAAATCTCGAAAGTAAAACTCTTTTTAATTTTACGATCCAGAAAGATGTTTAAAATTTCCTGTTTATTCTGTTTTCGCGGAATCACCCTCCAGTCCGAGATAGCTCCTGAAGCTGCGGTAATCCGGTTTATCTGGATATTATCCGGAAGCTCCAGCTCAAGAATATTGGTTTCACCGCTGGTTATTTCATAGACTGATATGGCTTTCGCGTATAAAACGCCTTCTTCCGCGTGAACCGTATGATAAAGACTCGCGTTCGCGCGCAGTTCCGTCCTGATATCTTCCGGCACGGCTTCCGCCCAGGAAAAGGATACCTGGCTGGTCATGGGGAAATGAACCAGGGCCGTTGTTTTTTTATCATCGGTTTTATGTTCAACATTGGAGGTAGGTGTGACACTGATCTCCTTTTTCCCGGGAAGGGTCAGGCTGAATTGAGAAACCGGGACCGGTGGAATGGAAAGATCGATCCGGGGCGGTCCGTTTTGCCGTGTTACGGGAATCTGAAATTTCACTGTGATACGATGATTCCCCTGACCCTTTATACGGGTCGCAAAAAAACCGTCCTCAATAAGTACCGGGCTTTCCTTTCCGTCCGCACGGATATCCATAAGAATGACACCGCCGGGTACAACCTTGATGGTAGCGGTTTGGTCATTAAAGAGTTCTATGCTGAATACACCGGTCCAGATCACGGCGTCCTGAACCAGTGATCCATTGTAGACTGCCCGGCTGATGGAAGGAATATCATCAGAAGGTGCGCGCCATGAAACTTGTATTCCTGAAGTCGCGGGAATAGCCGCTTTTACAATGGTTTGACTGCCTGATATGCTTGTCTGGGTGTCAGCGGAAGGAATCACAGCCACATCCAGTCCGGTTCCCGGGAGCTTAGCAGTAAACGAAGTCGCGGACGCCCTCGGCACAGGCACAGGAAGCGAAACGCCATATTTTGACCGAACCGCGTCAACGCTGTATTCAAGCCTCATCTGATAAGAGCCGGCCTTCTTCACGCTCCATGACATACCGGTTTCCAGGGTGACCAGCTCCACGGGACTGCCGCCCACGGTCACAGAACGCACAGGTGTTCCTGAAGGCAATATCGGAATGAGCACCCAGTCATCTTCGAGCACATCAATACTCAGATCCACCTTGATATTTGCGGTGGCCCGGTTATCAATCTCTTTGACAGATACAGACACCCTGGCGTGACCCAGGGCATAGTCGGCCGGGGTTTGCCGCGGTATTTTAGCCGGATCACGAATTTTATCGATCATTTGATTATACTGATTCAGGGGAAGCTTTACTTCCCCGGGTTTTGAATCCGTCTCCTGACCCGATGCATGTGATAAAGCCAGAAAAGAAATCAGAATAATAATGAGTATGGTTTTTATATTCATAAGGACGTACCTCCTTTAATTCAAAATCTCCCCACTCAAAATATACCCCCCCCTCAAAGGGGGAATAAAAGGAAGGAAAACGGATTTAATCCGTTTCTATATGTGCATCAAAGCCGGTGGCGATGGAACAATAACTCCAATTCTACTAATTGAAATGGTTTCAAACCCTTCAAGTGGGTGTAGGGGCGGATTCTAAATCCGCCTTTAAAATGGCACCAAATACCTTATTTTAGCTTTCAACCACCCCAGTACGAACTGTCTGATCAATGGGGCGGGCAGGAATATATTACATATTTCGAGGATTGATCCGCCTCAGGTGGATTAATCCAACGCGAAAATTGAGCCCCCACTGGAAATTTTAACCCTCTAATCATTGCTCGGCGGCCTCGGCAATACCTTCAAATGCCCCGCGAACTTCAGGGAATCCGCGATATATATTCTGTTTTTCCGCGTTTGAGCGGCACCCTGGTTGATGACAGTCAGAAAACCGTTTAACATGTTCATATCACCAGCAATATCAGTATCCCTGCTGAATCCGGGAAGTCTTGACTGAACCGCATCTAGCAATTGAACGTATTCATTAATTAAATTTAAACATTTCGTATCATTCCCACCAGCGAGCGCCTTACCGGCATTGACAAGGGTCCGGTATAGATTAAAAGCGATAAAATTTTTTATTACATTTCTTTCCAGGGGCCCCGCAGCTGCCTTTGCACGGGGCAGGGTCAGGTTAGCCCGCGCCACACCGTTTTTAAGTTTAACCAGATCCTTATATTTTACGGTAACATCGGCAATCGGCCCCGGCCCGGGCGCAACCACATCAAGAAGAATCGTATGAGAATCTCCCGCAAAAAACCCCGGTATCACGATCTGAATACCGTCTTCATCTTCACCCCGATCGCTTTTGATTCCAAGATTTTTTGAAAGACGAACATCAATGCTTTTTTCCGCGTCCCGTACCCTTTGAGATGCCGCGGCATCCAGTCTTTTGGAGCCGAATACATCCACAAGCTTTACCCCGGGCGCAAGACGGATCCGCAGACGAACGGCCCGGGCAATAATCCTGCTTGCCGAAGATAATTCACGCGCAATGAGATCTTCGGCTTCAACCGGCTGATCCAGAAGACGCCGATTTCCCTGGCCGCTTAAAACAATCTGATCCATTTCTTCCAGCTTTACCTGGCCGCCGATACCGATTACGCTGACCGGGATACCGGCAAGAGCGCTTTTATGGGCCATCCTGGACAGCGGTTTGGTATAACGACCAATCGACTGAGCGGTCACCAGAATAATCTCGCTGCTCCCAAGGGGTGAGGATGGGTCATCGTCTTGAGTTACACTGTCAATGGCCGACTGCATGGCCTGAATCAATCCTAGTTTTTGGCCTAACTTTTGGCCTATCGGTTGTCCCAACCTTTGCCCGGGTTTCTGAACTTTTTCGTTTTTATTATTAAACAGATTTTCAAGTGTGACTGTCAGATAGCCGTATTTAAAATCCCTGGGTTGAATGACCAAACCACCGGGTTTACCTGCAATTATAAGGCTGAACCGATCACCAATATCTTTTGCCTGGCTCAAAGCCTGCAGCAGGGCGCGGATATTTTTTATGGTATCCGGTGTCGTTTTTCCCCTGAGATCGAGCACCACACCCACATTCATGACCGGTCTGCTGCCGCTGTAACGGGAAGTACCTTTCAGACCGACCTGAAGCAGCAGGCGGCTCTTTTGATCAATACTCTTTTGATCCGCGTGAAGGTAAACACCCAGGGCGGAGTTTTCCGGGGGATCAAACGGCTGCATGGTTTTTCGGGCCGCATTGTCCAGCGAACTTTCGGTATTGATATACTTCTTTACGGCGGATCTATCCCAGCCTTTCAGCCGGGTGTCCAGCCAGCGGAATCCGGGATCGCCGGGAACATATGTATTGGACCAGTAACCCTTGGCTTCTTTGAAGGAGAGATTTTCGATTGTTGACCGTTCTTTCAGGAATTTATTTAAAAGGTCCTGCCGGATTTTCAATTGTCTTTCAACGGACTTTACTTTTCGCCCGGAGGCATTTGCTTTGCGCCTTTTGGCTTTTGTTTTTTTCCGGGCCCGCAGGGCCCCGGAGCCGGTCTGGTCATCCAACTCTTCGCCGACTATTATTTTGGGTTTAGGTTTTGTCAATATATGACCATTCTCGCGTTTCTGTTTTTCATCTTTCAAATTTTCGATAGCCCAGTCATCGACATCCGAGGTATCTTGGTAGGATGAGTTTAAAGAGTATGAGTAACTTTCATACATCTCTTCTCCGGCAATAATGTCGCCGGATTTTGGTGATACACTACCTAACGTGGATGTTTCTTCTTTCCGATCCTCCATGTTCTTAGAAAAAGAGAGTTCTGACGATCCATTTATATTACCATTCATTTCAATAGAGGAATCTGAGGGTGGGGGAACTGTTACATCCGGTTTTGACGATACCATTCCAAGAGTTATAGGCTTTTCTCTTTCACCGCTTACTTTTGTTTCTTCAGATTCCGTCTTTTTATCATATTCATCAGCGTCATCGCCCACACTCTCTGTTTCAATCCCCGCAAGCATTTCCGGAACAGGCTCTCCAACCTTAGCCATCACCTCTTCATCCGCCAACACCTCAGCCGGTTCATCAACCCTGGCGATGGTTTTTGTCGGTGGAACCGGGCCCTCCAATTTTTTTGTTGGTGCGATCTTCCCGCCGGATGCCCTACCTTTTTTTACATCTCTTTTTGGCGGTTCAGATGCAGGAACGGGAGCTTTTGGCATCTGTTTTCTTTCCAAAACCGAGGATACTGAGTCTTTACCATAGAAACCTTTTTCTGCTTCTTTTTTAGATACAACGCCCTGATCCATAATGCGCAAATCAGATGCTCCCTTCGAGGAATCCGGCGCAATTGAACCCCTGTAACTAATAAAGTTTGGAATAATTATGGCTGCTGAGATCACCAGTATACACAAAATAGAGGCAGCATAACCAATCTGTTTTAGCGTGATAGGAATCGGCAAACGAATGGATAGAATTCGATTGAGAAACAAATACAATTTTTTTGGCAATGAATCTTTTTTTTCATTATCGGTTTCCGCAGTAAGTTTTGCATCCTTTTCAGAAGCACTGCGTACTTTTTCCAGAACTTTTTCAACCACTTCATCAGAGACATGGGCCGGGGGAACCTGGAGTGTGTTTTCAATTTCAGCCAGGGCTTCCAGGAACTCAAAACAGTCCGCGCATTTTTCCAGATGTTCCCGGGCGGCCAAGTTATCCCTGATGGCTTCGGGTCCATCTTTGGCAAGCAGGTTTTGTAATTTTTCACAATATGTTTTCATTTTGACACCTTCCTGCCTTCCTGTGTCTTATGGCTCGCAAATTTTTTAGCAAGTGTCAGCCTTGCTCTTCTTAAATTCGTTTTAAACGTATTCAGCGGGGTCCCAAGCGCTGAAGCCGCTGACTTCTGATCCATTTTACTGATTGAGCACATCAGAAGGGCTTCACGCTGCTGAAACGGAAGCTTTAGAATTGAGCTTTCAAGCCATTGCGCGGTCTCTTTTGCCTCAATATATTCCTCGGCTCCGGGTCCTTCAACCGGCTGATCCGGCGGGTCCTCTTTATACACAATCCGCTGAATGCGCTGTTTCCTGTAAAACGAACGGACCGTGTTGGCCACAATGGTATAGATCCAGGGTTTAAGGGGCCGTTCGGGCTGATAATACGAGGCCGCCGAATGAATCTTTAAAAATATATCCTGGAAAAGATCATCACGCGTGTTTTGCTCCACACCGCAGCGGGTCAGGTATGAATAGACAGGGGTTTTAAACAGGTTAATCAGTTTGGGAAAAGCCGCAGGATCACCGTCAACATGGCGCGCCAATAGCTGTCTGTTATCCAAACCTAAAATTTCTCCGGATTTTTTTGCCCTTTCAGGGTTGTTCTCCGTCATCGTTCACCTGTTTTCATCCCATCGTGCTGTTTAATATGTATACGCTTTGAATTTGAAAAAGTTTCATTTTTTTTAACAAAAAATAAAAATCGTGACGGTGTAACGACCTTTCTATTACTATATAATCGTTGACAATTTTCTTTTGTAAGTCTAATTTGTTTTAAACCACCAAAAATTGCGGAAAAGCCTCAATACAAACATCAAAAAACACTAAATAATTTAGGGGTTTAAATAATTATTTTTTGGTTGGGAGCAGATAGATCTGCTGATAATTTCAGAAAATATACAATATATGAAATATATTTCGTTATGGATGAAAATGCAATATAAACATTGCTTCTGGCCGAGCGGGAATTTACGGCAAACGCGAAAAAGCCAAAGTAAACGGTTAAGATAAAAGGAGACCGATATGAACTTCAGGATTAATAAGCTGTTTCCGATATTTTTATTGTTCATCATTCTAATCGCTGTTGATTGTCATGCAACAGCGATAAATCTATCGCTGGAATTTAATGAGCCATCTACAGAAGCAGATGATCAATATCAGATTCCGGGTGAAAATCCTATCATCTACGATAGAATTGTTACAGATGATATGTACAATTATGGTGACGGCCCTTGGGGAACACCGAAGATTCCGTATAAAGCCTTAAAAATTTTATTGCCTCAGGGAGAAAACCTGAACTCCATCACAATAAATGTACTGAACCAAACAGATATTATGAGACCAGTTCCACATTCAGTTCTACCCATGGAGTATTCCACTACCATACGCTCCGGGGTCGCATATGATCCGGGTCAATTTTTTCCGCTACAGATTAACAATAATCAATACTATTCGATAGTCAGAGAGGGCCAAAGTCAGTGCAGGGGGTATAATATACTCCTTCTAAAAATCTATCCGATTCAATACATGCAGTCAGACAACCGGCTTTTATATTACAAAGATATTGACATAACCATCAATACATCGACCAACGGAACAGTCAGCCCTCTTTTTAGGAATTTGGATAAAGACAGGGAATGGGTCAAATCGATCATTGATAATCCAGATAATGAAATACTGGATACATATGATACAGTTATTACGCTTCCAC
>JAUVGT010000018.1 GCA_030593645.1 Deltaproteobacteria bacterium | reverse complement strand
ACTATTTCTGTGGTTTTGCAGCCTCGGATCGAACAAATCCGACCTGAATCCATGCGCCTAAAATGAAAAGTTATTCTTGCGCGAACCCTAAGCAAAATTCCCAAAGTGATTTGAAACAAGGACGGCGATGAGAAAAACCGGCTTTTTATATGATGAAAGGTTTTTGCTTCACGAGACAGGTCATTTTCACCCGGAAATACCGGAACGATTAGAGGCCATTTATAAGGGTATTCAAGAGGCGGGCCTTCTTTCAAAACTTGTCCGGATAAAAGCATGTGTTCCAGAGATAAAATGGATCGAATCTGTTCATGAAACTGAATACATTCAGAGGTTTGGAGATGCCTGCCTTGCAGGTGCGTCCACATTCGAATGCGGGGATAACCAGATTTGCTGCGATTCATATGACACCGCACTTCTGGCTGTGGGCGGGGTTCTTGAAGCGGTCGATCTTGTAATGAAAAAAGAAATAGACAATGTTTTCTGTGCGGTCAGACCCCCGGGACATCACGCCGAAACCGGGGCGGCAATGGGATTCTGCTATTTTAATAATGTGGCCATTGCGGCGAGGTATATTCAGAAAAAATGGGGATTAAACAGGATCGGTATTGTCGATTTTGATGTTCATCACGGCAATGGTACACAGCAGATTTTTGAAGCCGATCCAACCGTTTTCTACTATTCAATCCATCAGCACCCTTCTTTTGCATATCCGGGAACCGGCCGGGAGTTTGAACAAGGAACAGGTCCCGGACATGGGTTTACAAAAAACCTGCCGGTGATGCCGGGTCATGGTGATGAAAAATATATAAGTCTTGTTGAAAACAATTTATTCAAGGATTTTGGAGAGTTCAAGCCTGAAGCAATACTTGTCTCAGCTGGCTTTGATGGGCATGTTGATGATGAAATGTCAGATATTAAGCTGTCTACAGAATGGTTTTCCTGGATGATGAAGCAGATCATCAAACTATCTGATCAATACGCGGACGGAAGATTGATTTCCGTGCTTGAAGGAGGTTACGCGATAGAGCGTTTACCTGAATTGGGTCGAAATCATGTTGAGGTACTGCTAAACATTCATCGTTTTACGAATTATCCGGAGGAAAAATGTTTGTAAGTAAATCAATGACCGGAAAAGTCATTACGGTAAGCAAAGATGACGATATACTGGATGCACGGGAAAAAATGGATGAAAATCATATTCATAATCTTCCAGTGGTTGACGATAACAACCGGTTAATCGGGGTGGTTACGGATCGTGATATCAGAAGCGTTTTGCCATACGATATATCGAATGACGATATTAAGAAAGAGTATATGGAAAAGTCGATAAAGAAAAAGATTGAAGATATAATGACAAAAAATCCGGTATCCATATCACCTGAATATACAATCCAGGATGCTCTTTTATTGATTCAGAAACTGGGTGTGGGTGCTCTCCCGGTAATCGATGACAAGGGGGTTTTAAAAGGTATTCTTTCTGTTAAAGATTTACTGCGGGCTTTCATTAATGTGCTTGGAATCGGTGAACCCGGAACATTACTGTGCATCCTTGTGGAAGAAAAAATCGGTGTTCTTAAAAAAATAGTAGATGCCATTACAGAGGAGAATATCTCCTTTGGAAGCGTCCTGGTTGCCCGGCACTGGGAAAAAAACAAACGGGTTGTTTTTCCTTATTTGTTAACTCAGAATGTGGCTCATATTAAAAGAAAACTTAAAAAATTGGGTTATACTCTGCTTGATCCACTGGAGTGGCATATGGATCAGTTGACAGATAATGAATAGAATTCGGACTTTTTACGAGACCATCAATTCTAAGTATATAAATGGTTTTGAAATGCAGGATAATGCTTACACACCCGGGATAAACCCGTATCAGGATCTTTATATTTATTATATTCAGGGGAAATTGGATGCGGGTACAGAGATTCCGGGAGAATGTTTTATCGGAAATTGGGAGGAAGATGATTTCAGTTTTCTGTTTTTTTCCGCGCCCCAGGAAAAGATAATCAATGAATTATTGATTATGCAGCCTCACTTGATTCTTATCGATCATTATCATATGGATTACAATGATTGGCAGGGGGGGACGCCGGACGCTTTTGAGGTTAGCAACTTTATAATTGCGCCGCCCTGGAAGAAGGAGTATTATGATATAAGGAACAAAGACAACCGTCATATCACTCTTGATCCGGGAGTTGTATTTGGTACAGGCACCCATACAACAACTCGCAGCTGTCTTGAAGCCATTGAACTGGCTTATGAAGAAGGGGCTCCTGAATCCGTCGTAGATCTCGGAACCGGTACAGGGGTGCTGGCGATTGCGGCGTCCGGTATCGGGTGCAAAAATGTTCTTGCGGTCGATTTAAATTTTCTTGCTGTTCAGACGGCAAAACGAAATATTGTTTTAAATAATATGCAGGATAAAATTCTGGCAATTCAGGGAGATGCTGAGGAATTTATCGGATACACGGCCGATCTTGTTATCGCAAATATTCACTATGATGTAATGAAATCCCTTATCCGTCACAAGGGCTTTCTTGAAAAGAAATGGTTCATTCTTTCGGGTCTTATGCGCAGTCAGGCAAGGAATGTGGCGTATGAACTGGAGCGTTTACCTGTTAAGATGGTTAACAATTGGGAGCAGGACGGAATCTGGCATACATTTGTAGGAAAAGTCTGTACATAGTCAGCAGCCGTTTTTATATATCTGGCCGAATTTGCGGAGCTATTGCGTTGTTACTAATCCTGAAAGGTTGAAAAATGGTTATCAAATGCTGGGGTTCAAGAGGTTCAATCCCTGTTTCAGGGAAAGAATATTTCAAATATGGCGGAGATACTACCTGTATAGAAATCAGTACAAAGAGCAATGACATCATTATTATTGACGCCGGTACCGGGATTCGACGTCTGGGCAATGCGTTAATGAAGGATAACCGGACCAAATACCATTTACTGTTTACTCACGCCCATTGGGATCATGTCATGGGTTTTCCGTATTTCAAACCCCTTTATTCAAAAGATGCTGAGTTACTGGTTCATAAATGCCCATTTCACAGTGAATTCGTCAATAAAATACTTACACTCGTTATGGCCCCCCCGAATTTTCCTGTCCGGTATACTGATTTAAAAGCAAAAATAAAATATATTGAAGCATGTGCCACAGAGTTTGAAATCGGTTCAGTAAGAATAACCCCCATACCGCTCAGCCATCCAAATAGCGGCAGTGGATTTAAGTTTGTGGAAGATGGAAAATCCTTTGTATTTTTAACGGATAATGAACTTGGATTTATTCACCAGGGAGGCCTGCCGAAAAAAAACTATATGGAATTTTCCGCCGGAGCTGACCTGCTTATTCATGACGCTGAATACACACCCAAAGAGTATAAAACGTCTATTGACTGGGGGCATTCGACTTATACAGATACCCTGGAACTTGCTTTTGAAGGTGGTGTTAAGAAACTCGGCCTTTTTCATATTAACCAGGAAAGAACAGACAAGCAGATGGATAAGATCGTCGGTAAATGTAAGAAAATAATATCTAAAAAGCGAAAGAAACTTAAATGCGTTGCTGTGAGATGTAATACGATTTTTAAACTGTAATTAAAATGAAAATGGAAGAATTAATCAAAAAAGCGGCAAAAGACCTTGTACACACAAAAAACGCGGTGGCTCTGACTGGCGCGGGAATATCTGTTGAAAGCGGTATCCCTCCATTCAGGGGTAAAGGCGGTATGTGGGAAAAGATCGACCCCATGAAATATGCGCATATTGACGCGTTTTTGAAAGACCCGGCAAAAGTCTGGAATGTCCTGGTTAAGGATATGAAAGAAATTGTCGAGCAGGCCGACCCAAATGATGGACATAATGGTTTGGCAAAGCTCGAAGAATTGGGAATACTCAAAACAATTATCACACAGAATATCGACGGCCTGCATCAGGCTGCGGGGAACACGGATGTAATTGAGTTCCATGGTACTTTTGCGTGGCAAAAGTGTATGGACTGCGGGAACAGGTGCGAAACGAGTAAGGTCGATATATCCCGCATTCCACCCCTGTGTGATTGCGGAGGAATTTACAGACCTGAATGTATATTTTTTGGGGAGGCCATACCTGTTGATCATTTAATACGATCGCAGGATATCGCTTCCAAATGTGATATCATGCTGGTTATTGGGACCTCTGCTGTGGTGCAGCCGGCATCCTCCATGCCCATGATTACAAAGCAGGCAGGGAAAAAAGTAATTGAAATCAACCCTGAAAGAACCCCTCTCACAGACTCAGTCAGTGATTACCTGATCATGGGTAAAGCGGGTCACGTCATGAATCGAATCATTGAAGAGATTGAAGGGTTGTTGGTGTTGTAAAGACCCCCTTGATTTGGATGCCTCTTATAATATCTTCAAAATAAACATGGTCATATCATCCTGCTGCGGTTCTCCGGTATGAAAAGCGTGTACATCGTCTACAAGGTTCTTGCAGATATCGGCTGCGGATTGATCAGAATATTTTTCAAGGAGTTCTTCAAGACGATCCTCTCCGAACATTTCTTTTTTCTGATTCATGGCTTCGGTCATACCGTCTGTATAAAGTGCGAGTACATCGCCTTTTGTCATTTTAGCTTCACCCAGCTGAATTGGGATGTCCGCCATGATCCCGGCAACCATGGTTTTCATTTGCGGCAGTAATTTAAATCTTCCATCTGTTGATATGGATGATTTCATGAATGGCATATTATGGCCGGCAGACGAATAGAGAAATCCCTTTGTTTCGGTATTAAAAACCCCATAAAATACAGTAATAAACATGTTTGCGCCCTGGTCTAGATCTACAAGCCACTGATTAAACCTGGAAAGTACCTGATCCGGTGAATATTCCTGAGAGCTCAGTATTCTAAATAGAGTCCGGCTTACTGCCATAAATAGAGCAGCGGAGACCCCCTTTCCCGAAACATCACCGATTACAATTCCGAAATTGGACTCATCAATTTGAAAAAAGTCAAAATAATCTCCCCCAACTTCACGTGCGGGATCACAGGTTCCCCAGACTTCAATCTTATCCAGCCTGGGAAATTCCTTGGGAAGGAAACTCTGTTGAATTTTTTTCCCGAGCTCCAGTTCACTTTCAGCCCTTTCCTTGGCTTTTGTGGTTTCCGTCAATTGATCGATATACAGCCTGAGATTTTTTACCATCATATTGAACGTGTCGGCCAGTTCGCCAATTTCATCTTTTTGACCCTTGCTGTCGATACGGACGGAAAGATCTCCTTTCGCAATCGTCCTTGCGGCCCTGGTCAGTCTTAACAGGGGTCTTGTCAAGGATATAGAAACGACTATGGCACCGGAGGCTGCTATCAGTAAGCCAACTAATATCCAGACCATAAGATTGCGGACCATCTGTGTCACTGCGAGATATGCATCCGCTTCGTTTTTCTCAACAATTACACCCAGGTCAAGAATTCTTGGAAAAGCGTATGCGCCAAGCATTTTTTCTCCAGATGGGCGCACGTAAGGTTCAACCCCTATTGTACGGATATTTGACGCCATCATTTTTTTTGTGGTTTGAACCAGTTTGTTCGCGCTTAGATCCGGCCTGTTTTTATCAAATATTTTTTTTCCGTTGGTATCAATGAGTGTAATCGTTCCGCCCTGCGCAAATGGATGATTTTCGATACGTTTTTTGAGTCGATCCAGGTTGATTCTGGAGCAGAGCATCGCTGTACGGCCAAATGTTTTTTGATCCAGAGAAAGTATTACCGTTACAAGCCATGTATCCACCTGCTCAACATAAGTCAGATCCCCAACAAAAATTTCATCCTGTTTCTTTAGGTTTAAGATTCTGTGATATGGAATGGTGAGAATCTGTTCCGGGTCGACCGATACCTTTTTTAATCGGTTTGAAAAATCATTTTGGGTCACAAGAAGCGGGGCACTAACACCATGAACAGAGATTTGAAGGGCAACGAGATCATTGACACTTTTAATTCCTTCGGTCAGAAGGGAAAGTTTTTCATTCACACCAAGGTCTTCGCTCTCTACGGTTTTTTTTAAAAGACGCAGGGGCGCCAGCCATGTATATCGGTAAAAATCTTCAATATCCTGGGAAACCTGACTGGCTACGGTGATGAGGTTGTCATTCGCAGAACTTTTTAATTCATCTCTGGTAATATGAATCATGCTCCTGCCGGCAATTCCAACCGGAATCAACGCGATAATAACAGATAAAATCAAAAGTTTTGTTCGCAGGCTCATGTTTTTAAACCGCTTCCGGAAATGATAGGGTCAACCATTTTTTCACTATCATATATCACAAAATGGATGCCGTGAATAGAATATTTTATTAGTCCGCATTTCGGACAGTGAATGATGAATCGTTGGTTCAGGTTCGGCGGGGGTAAACCACTTCTAGGGGGTATCTTTTGTTTCTTCGATTTTTTTTCGTTTTAATATGCGCCAGGTTTTGACACCATCTTTTCCGATTCGAAAATCGGCTTCATCCATTAGTTTATGAAGAAAATAAAGCCCGTAACCGCTGGATTGACGCTTGTCCAGGGGAACCGCTATATTGGGGTCTTTAAGAGAAAGGGGATCAAAGGGCTCGCCCGCTTCATGAACAAAAATCTCGATTTTACCTGTTTCCCAATCGAAAATCACCTGGAAATTTTTTTCGGAATCATTTTTGAGACCATGAACGATCGCATTCGTGCAAACTTCGACCAGTACAAGCTGAAGATCACTGATTTCAACATCATTAAACCCGGCTTTCTGTCCGATCTGGATGACCAGTTTACCAATTTTTTCAAGAACAGAAGTATCTGCCGGGAAGTCATATGATAATTGCATAATACACCAATAAACTAAATTTACATTTAACTTGAAAAACCCTGAACGGCATTTTCCGAATTATTATAAATATAAAGTACATTATTTAAACCGGAAATTTCAAATACCCTGCTGACAGCAGGCTGTAAAAGGGCAAAATGTAAGTCACCCTTATGTTTGTTTCTAAGGTCTCTTGCAACGACAAGAACCACTCTCAAACCGGCGCTGTCAATAAATTCGACATTTTCCATGTTCATTACAAACTTGTACTGGCCATTTTCCATTTTCTCACGAAAAAATGCTTCGACAGATTCACATGTGTGAGCATCAAGTCGGCCATCAAGATTGATGATCGTGATGTTATCCGTTATTTGTTCTGTTATTTTCATTATTCTGATTTCGTTCCAAATTTATATTTGATGATGGTCATTTTTCTATAACGTTATTGTAAGCCCTTCAACCGCCAGATCAAGTTCTAATTTTGATTCGGGTTTGTTAATCTTTAAATATTCTCTAGCCTTCTGGAGTATATCCCAGAGTTTTTCATCATCATATGCCGGTTCATGATGGATAAAAGCAAGCTTTTTGACACCTGCTTTTAAAGCCATGTCAATACCCGTAAAGACATTGCTGTGACCCCAGTTTTCTTTTTCTATGTTTTCCAGCATCGTATATTGGGCATCAAAGATCAACAGTTCCGCATTTTGAAAAAAATCAATAAATGGTTTCATCGACTCAACCGATAGATTCTGATATTCAGAATCTGTGGCGTAAACCACTGATGTGTCATTGGAATCAATTCGATAACTATAACTGCCGCTTGGATGATTCAGAGGAAGAGTTTGAATTGATAAATCCCCTATTTTTAAGGTTTTTTGCTCCTTAAGACGGACAAATTTATAGGTGGCAGGTAATGGTGCCGGAAAATATTCGTAACGCTGCTGGAGCTTCAATCTTTCTTTCAGATCATCAAACGGGCTGTAAAACGTAAAGTGGTTGTCAGGATTCATGCCCGGTACAAAAAATGGTATACCGCTGATATGATCCCAGTGTGTGTGTGTCATTAAAATATGAGCGTCGATCGGTTGACCGGCGAATCGATCAAGCAGATCCATTCCAAGCCGTCTGATTCCTGTACCCGCATCAAGAATCAGCAGGCAGCGGTCGGTTCTGATTTCTATGCAGGCGGTTTCACCCCCCACGGTTTGTCGAATATGAACCGGTAGATTTTTTACAAACTCCGAGACTTTTTTATCGGTGCTCAGCTCAACATTTATAGAACGCTTAACAGCGGCTTGAATTTTAGCTGTAAGTTCAGTATTTGTTAAAGGGGTTGCGATTGAACCCCGTGCTCCCCAGAATTTTATTTGCATGATTAATGAGATCGTGTCTACTGGTTAAGTCGCAACTGCTTCCGATAATAAATATAATGTATCCATTCACACGCATGATGCTTAGGCGGTATGATGTTCAGATGTTATTGATTTTGAAAAATCTTTACTTTCGGTCATTATAATATAAAAACAGTGTGTTATTCAATACTTATTACAAAAATAGTGTCAATGCAATGCCAGAATTATATAAATTTCAATTAATTTCTATAAGTGATTGAAATTTAACGCTTTATATTTACACGGGATAGAGTATAATAATTCCAGTTTGCAAATTATACCATCTTTCATGATTTTTTACGATCGCGTACCTGTATTGTAATTTCACGAACACTGACACTCGATTTGAGTCCGTTTCCGTCATCGACACGAAGTTTTATTTTATATCTTCCCGGTTTATTGAATACATGCGATACTTTCGGTCCTTTTGCGGTGTTACCATCTCCAAAATTCCAGTAAAATGAGAGCGGGTCATCATCGGGATCGTATGAATCAGTTGCATCAAACAATACAGTGTCATGGGCACCGCCAATAAATGATTCCGTCTCACCTTTTATCACCGCAACAGGTCTGGAATTTACACGGATAACGGCGGTGTCTTCCGCAACACTGCACCCGGTTCCTGAATTATCCGCTACAGTGAGTATGACATTGTATGACCCCGGATTTTTAAACCGGTGAAACACTTTTTTCCCCTGGGCCTGACCGGTTTGACCAAATTCCCATTTATAAACGTTAATACTGCCGTCGCGATCTTTCGATTTTGAACCGTCAAATAGAATTTTATCCCCGGGTGATACGAGTTTATCAGAACCCGCGTTGGCTGTGGGCGGATTATTTATCGTAATAGTTGCAGATGACTGTGAACGGCTGTTACTTACATTTGTACCGTCATTGACCCGGAGAGTGACCATGTAGCTGCCGGGTGTCTGATATTCATGTTTGACCTGTTTGCCCTCCATCTCAGGGCTTCCATCACCGAAGTTCCATTCATAACTGATTATTTTCCCGTCATTGTCAACCGATTTCCCGGCATTCAACGTAATTGGATTGCCGGCACAGACGGTAATATTTCCGCCTGTAATGATGGGTGTGGGTGCTTCATTGACAGTAATGGTTATGGAATCAATGGAAAAATTGTTAGAAAGGTCGGTATTGTCGGTTACTTTCAGTTTTACACTGTATTGACCCGGTTTTTTGTATTGATGTCTGACGTGGACACCTTTTCCAGTCTGACCATCACCGAAATTCCAGATATATGAAGATATAATACCATCAGGATCCAGGGATTGGGCTCCATTAAAGGTAACAATCTGGTTTGTGCCGGCCAGGTAGTCATGATGATCCGGCCGGTTTTGGGCGGTGGT
Organism: Deltaproteobacteria bacterium; assembly: GCA_030593645.1. GTDB lineage: Bacteria > Desulfobacterota > Desulfobacteria > Desulfobacterales > JAUVGT01 > JAUVGT01. The sequence continues at coordinate 13,569 of JAUVGT010000018.1, read as the reverse complement.
GTTTATTTTTGCAGCAGGCGGTTCGTTAACAGTGATCTGTGCAGTCATGGCTGTTTTATTGCAGTCGGTGATCGAGTCGGAAATAACCGTAAGCGTGACGATATAGCGGCCTGAATCCGGGTAGGCATGATCGGTTATTTTGCCTTTGCCTTTTGTATTGTCTCCGAAATCCCATATATATTCAGTGATTCCGGTTGTTCCAGCCTTAGATTCTTCAGCGTTGAATGAGATCAGTTGATTTTTTTCAACTCTTTTAGGTGCGGTAAATTTGGCCACAGGCGCTTTGTGTATGGTAACAATCATCTCATCTGTGTCGGTATTATTACATGAGCCGATCTGGTCACCGGTGATTCTCAGCTCCACCCTGTAAGTTCCGGCCTGTTCAAATGTGTGTGTGGGTGTGGGGCCGCCGCCGTTTGACCCATCTCCAAAATTCCAAAGGAAATTATTTACAAGACCATCAACATCCATCGATTTTGAACCATTAAACTGAATGGGTGTTCCCGCGCAAGTGGTTTGATCCGGACCGGCGTCAGCGACAGGGGATTCAACAACCGTTACAGCGATCTGCTCGGTGCTTACACTTCCTTCAGCAAGACCTGAGTCATCCATAACATTAAGGGTAACCATATATACGCCGCCGGCAGTATATGTCTTAACAGGGTTTAGACCGGTCGCGGTGGTGTTGTCACCAAAATTCCAGGTGTACTTCATTAAACCGCCTTCCGGATCGCTTGACCCGCCGGCATCGAAGATCACGGGCTTTCCTGTACACACCGTCCGATTCTTTCCTGCCCGGGCTATCGGGGGCTCATTAATTTTTATACTGATGGAAGCCGATGACGTGGAATTTTTAAGCCCTGTACCATCATCAATCGTCAGAATGACTGGGTAGTTACCGCCGCGATCATAGGTATGAAAAACCCTCTCTCCTTTTCCCGCCGGGCTGCCGTCTCCAAAATCCCATATATAAGTCAGAAGGTCGCCATCTGCATCAGTGGAGGAAGACGCATCCAGCAACACGGTTCTTTTTGAAGTTAGAATATTTTTTCCGCAATATGCGTACGGCGGATGGTTCACACGAATGGAAACTTTATCCTGAACAGTCGAGTTTGCCACACGGTTGTTATCAATAACAGTAAGTGTTGCAGTGTAGATACCAGGCTTGGAAAATTTTCGTTTTATTTTTACTGAATGAGCGGAGTGCTTTTGGTCACTAAAATCCCATCGGTATGAGACGATCTTGCCATCCGTGTCGTAAGATTTATTCCCATCAAAAACAATGTCCTGGTTCGGAGCCACTACCAGATCAGGACCTGCTGCAGCTGCCGGTGAACGATTTATAAAAACGGAAACCTCATCATAAGCCAAGGCATCTTTATGTCCCGAATTATCACGAACGGTCAGCAAGGCGTTATATTTACCGGGTTTTGAATAGGTGTGACGCGTTTTTACACCCGTACCCGTTGAACCGTCACCGAAATCCCATGAATATTCAGAGATCTGTCCGTCAGGATCGATAGATTTTGAAGCATCAAATGTCAGTTCCTGTTCCGATACCGCGATGAAATCCGGACCTGCATCGGCAACCGGTAAATGGTTGACTGTTACGATGAGTTGGTCAGACGCTTTATTCGTGGCTGTTTTTGAATCATCCGTAACAGTAAGGGATATTTTATAAGTACCGGGATTTCGATAGACGTGATGAGGCGTTTTGCCTGTTCCTGTTTCCCCGTCGCCATAAGACCACTCATACTTTATGACCCTGCCGTCAGAATCATACGATCCGGATGCATCAAATCGGGTTTCACCTTTGATTCCAATTTGGTCGGGTCCAGCGTCAGCCATCGGGGGATGGTTAATCATTGCTGATGCCGTATCCGTGTGCGTTGCGGTTGAGGTGCCGGAATTGTCGGTTATCGTGAGTGATACAATATATTTACCCGGCTGTTTATAACTGTGAGATACGATTTTTGCTGTTTTTGTTTTGATTTGCGGGCTTTTGTCTCCGAAATCCCAGTAAAATTGAATCACTCTTCCATCCCGGTCAAGTGATCCGGACGGATTAAACATAATCGGTTCCCCGGCTGATCCGCGGACATCTTTACCCGCGTCGGCGACAGGGGGTTCGTTTACAACTACTTTCAACGTGTCAGAACCGGTATGATTAATGGCTCCGGAATTGTCGGTAACCACAAGTTTAACCAAAAATGTTCCGGGTTTTGAATACGCATGGGTTACATTCATACCGGTTTTGCGGGTTTCGTCTCCCAATTTCCATTGATAAGAAATAATCTTACCATCACTGTCGTCGCTGTTTTTTCCACTTAAATCCACCGGTTCATCCACGGAAGCCACAAGATCTTCCCCGATATTTACAAGTGGCGGAGAATTAACCGCGACAATACACTGATCCGAAGCGGAGTTACACGGTGTGTTTGAGTTATCTTCCACGCGCAGTGTAATAGTATACTGGCCGGGTATTTTATAGTTGTGTTTTACGTTCTTTCCTCTGCTTTTTTGATCATCTCCAAAATTCCAGTAATAGCGAACCACTTTCCCGTCTGTGTCAGTTGATTTCAAACCGTTGAAATTCAGCAGTTGATTTGGAGCGGCAATTTGGTCGGCTCCCGCGTGTGCTATCGGCGGATGGTTGACAGTAACGGTAAATTTCTTTCGGATACTATTAAAGATCTGTCCGGAATTATCTTCGATAATGACATTTGCCTGATATTTTCCCGGCAGATTATATTTATGGGTGACCGGGATTCCAACGCTTTTACTTCCATCCCCAAAATCCCAGTAAAATTTTAATTCATCACCTTCCTTGTCAACTGTACGGGAACCGTCAAAAAGGTATGAATTGCAGTCAGCCAGCTGTTTTACATCGATACGCGGGTCAGGACGTTGATTTGGCTTTTGAAGAAAAACAGTGAGTTCAATTGGAAGCAGGTTTCCCTGGCTGTCGGTCACATAAAAAGATCCGTCATTGGGCATTTCTCGGCCCCCTTCAAAACGGAGGGCGCATATACGATTTGTCTCATCAGGTTTTAGAATCACATCGCCTTTGACCCATTCATTCTGACCGGAGGTGGGTACGTGTATGTTTGTTCTGAAAGCGGTGTCTACACCAATTTTGGCACCAAACAGATCAAAGTTATGGACTGTAATTTTTTGAATACCCTTTTCAAGAAAGAAACGCATTTCGGAGAAAACACCGTTTCGAGGAAGCCTGATTGTTGGTTTCAGGGTAAATACATCAATATTTTCCGGAATTGTATTACTGCGGGGATCGAGGGTGGCAGTGATCAGAAAGGCATTCCCGTCATCGCCTGATTGGCCTTGAACAACAAGTTTAAAGTATCTGAACCCGGCAATTTCTTCGCCCTGATCCGGTTTAACTTCTGCAAATGTATACCACTTGCTGTCCCGAAAGTTGTCTTCACCAAATACTTCTTCAGCCAGAATAGTGCCGGAATCGAGAGCCGTATCGTCGGGCACGGCTTTTTTCAATCCAGGAGCGGAATAAGCACCCTCCCCTCCGAGCAGGCGGAATCGTGTTTGTGTATTCCAGATGCCTTTATATTTTTCATCATGCTTACCACCGCAATCAGCATCGAATATCCGGATATACAATGTGTCCTGTACCTCACTGGGAACACGGATATAATTGACCTGCATATAATCATCATCACCTTCAATGGTTTGCGCATCACGGCCATAAGTAATCAGTAATGCGAGTTCCCTGGATAATGCCGGGGTGGAAATAACGGATAGAACCCCGATGATAAAAATGACACCGGCACTAAAATATAATGATTTTTTTAAAGTCGTTTTTGAATTCACTTGACCACCATTTTAATAGGGATAAATAAAGTTATGGGTTTATTTTAAACCATCAGTTTTTATGCATCACTAAAAAACATATTCTCTGACATTACCAAGGTAATCGGATAATACGACCCGTTTCAATTTTCTAATACCTTTTAAAGAACGCGGGATTGAAAAAATATCGGTATAACGATCTCCGCGTTCAGAAAGGATCATGATACCGTCATGGGTGAAACTGCCGATCTGAACAGTATAGGCGGCGGTTTTAACAAGCCCTGTGGAGTCTTTTGCCCATACATGAACTTTTACTGTATTCTTGTTTCCATCTTTTTGCATGAGCAGTTTGGAGTTCAGGAAACTGGGAGCCGTTAAATCCAGGAATATTTTCTTTTCAGCGGTAGTACTATTTCCCACAGGATCAGTGGCTGTTAACCGGATTGTATTTGCGCCGGGTTGAAGTTTTATTTGAAAATTGAATTTACCATCTGTAAGTGCAACAGATTCACTGTTTAGTTTCAGGTTTTTTGCTCCATTAACAATACCGGAAACAGGGAGGGACATATCGTTGGTGGCCACGGGTATTTCTTTTGCAAAACTAATTTCAGGCGGTATATCATCCACCTCGACCACGAAGTGGTCCTGTTTCATTAATCCGGTAAGAGTGGAAACTTCAATTCCGAACTCCTGGCGTTGTTCTTTTATATACAAGCTGATTTGGAAGCGGCCTGAATTATCTGATGTGGCGGTAACAGGTGTAAGGCTGTTTGGCGCGATAACAGATATTGTACTTGTTGGTTCTGTTTTTCCGGAAATACTGAAGGCGTGCTGTCGGACTAAAAAATGGTTTTGACCGGCAAACACCAGGGAATCATCGAAAAGGAGGTCTATTTTACTTCCCGGAAGATATTCTATGTGACGCTTTAACTCTGTGACGTTTCCTGCCGGATCTGTGGCTTTTACGCTAATCGTATTTTTACCGGTTATTATTTTATGTTTTGATTTGAACCAGCCTCCAGATGAAATACTGACAGGGGTTCCCATTATTGACAGCGATACTCTGTCTTCTGTAATACCTGATATTTCAATCATGTTGACAGAAAACACTGCCCCGTCTTTTGGACTGCGTATCACAAGAAAAGGTGGTTTTTCGTCTTTCATGACACTGATATATCTGACCTTGCTGGGGCGTCCCGGCAGTTGTTCCGGTGAGATTGCTGAAACTCTCCAGTAGAAAACACCGGTTGCAAGCTGCTTGGGAAGTTTTCTGGAAGTATTAAATATTTTTTCACTAAAAATGGTTTTAGAAAAAGAGGCGTTTTTTGAAAACTCCAGGAGGTATGATTCGGCGCCCTTAACCGTGGCCCATGATAAGAAAGTATTCGTATTGAAACGTTTTTCGCCATTAGCGGGTTTAATCAGGGATGGGGCTGCAAGAAGGTCCCGGGGCGCAAGAGGTTTTTGATTTTTAGGTACAATGGTCCCCTGGTTTTTTGAGAGTACAACTTTTTTTCCCGCGGATGAAATTTCAAGTTTCCCGTCATAGTTTGCAAAACGGGCTCCCTTCTTATCCCGTCCAACCCAAAAATGCTGTGACTCTACTTTGGTGGTAACCCCCGGCACTTCTAATTTAAATTTGTTATTCTTTTTACGATTAGACAGGAGTGCCAAAACATCACCCTTGATCAGGCTGACTGTTGCTTCATCTGTATTTTCCAGGAGATTTGCCCGCATTCTCCGGATCAATGCCTGTGCGTTTTCATTCAGTTTAAGACGGCTGTCATCCCGGAAAATGATTTCCGCATATGAACGGGACAGGGTTCGAATTTTTTCGCCTTCCTGGAGGATGTCAAACTTTAAAGCATTTTTCCAGATATTATCAGCAGGTTTTCTTCTATGGACCTGTCCGCCGAGGTCCTGTACAACGGCTTCAGCCGGTATATCCTGATTTGCAACGCTGGTTTCTATCGCTTTTCTTGTATATACAGCTGAAGATTCTGCAAGATTGATGGAAGCAATGAATTCACCGGATTTGCGTTTCTCTATGGCGGAATTGTATAGACGTATCGCTTTGGATATAATTTCCGGGGCAAAAATTTTGGAACCGGCTTTGGTTGCCCGTTGAATCAGAATCCTTAACGATTCAAGTTCATCATTTGCGTGTATTGCTGCTTCGGCCGGGATTAAAAGAGACATTCCAGGTTTGACTTCATGGGGTGAACTCAGGCCATTGATACGAAGGAGGGCTTCCCATTGATCAGGATTCTTGAGGTACTTTAAGGATATATCCCTGATACTTTGATTTTTTTCAACCTTTATCGTAATATTATTGTACTTCCTGGCTTCGGCAGGGAAAACAATAACGAAAACCAGAAAGGTTAAACATATTATATAATGAAACAGAGATGGTCTGTTAAAGATAATGTTCATATAATTATGAACCTGTGTATCTTAGAAACGTAATGCAATACATTGATAAGCGCAATCATTCATAATTGATCGGTAACTCATTGTTTTCACAACATCATATTAGGAAAAACACGGGTGAATGTCAAGGATTAATACAAATTACCATCTGCTAAGCCGCAGAAATAAAAGAAAAAATTTACACATACGGAAATTCCGGTTTTTTTGTCCTTGATTTCTTATATTTTTTAATCATGTAATAAGGGAATGACGGGGAGGCCGACGACCAGAAGTTGGATCGCCCGGCAATAAAAACATGTTTCCAAGAATAATTCCCGTTAATGGCTTCAGGGCCTGATATCGACATTAAAAATGACAGATACAGAACACAATAATAGATGGGTAAAAACCATAACCATCTCTCCGCCGACGCTTGAAAATAATACCGCGGATGCGGAACGGGTGGTCTGTGCCTTGAAGAAACAGTTCAATTCCGCTGACATTGAAATCAAAATGGACCTGGCATTATTAAAAAAACTGCCGAAACTTTTGAGGAAATGTAAGGATAAAGTCCGGTGTACATTTTTCCGGGACGGTAACATAGTTTTTTTAATAAATATCGCGCCACCACAGGCAGGAACCAAGCCCCTGGGGCTTGCGGTTGATCTGGGAACCACCCGTGTTTCCCTGTGCCTGATGGACCTGTCAAACGGTTTGACGCTGAAAGAAGGGTCATTCAATAATCCTCAGATTTCAATCGGTCCTGATATCCTGGAACGGATTCACTTTGCTGAACAGGAAGGGGGATTGAAAAAAATAAACAGATTGATCATAAACGGTCTGAATCAGGAGATTGAAAAACTTTGTCAATCCGTGAACTGTATGCCGGCAGATATTCAACTGGTTTCTCTTGCCGGGAATACGGCAATGACACATCTTTTCATGGGACTTAATCCACGATGGATCATCCGTGAACCTTATATACCGGTGATTAACCGACCGGGTTTGGAAAAAGCGGCAGATCTGGGTCTTGAAGTGGGATCTGGTGCAATGGTTTTTATATTTCCCAATATTGGAAGTTATTTTGGGGGGGATCTGATAGCGGGGATTCTGTTTTCCGGGTTAAACAGGAGGCCGGAAACCGCAATACTTGTAGATGTGGGCACAAATGCTGAAGTGGTACTGGGCAATGAATCCTGCTTGTCGGCTGTGCCGGTGCCGCGGGGCCGGCTCTTGAGGGAGGGGTCACAAAGATGGGTATGATGGCAGGTTCGGGAGTTATCGATCATATATCCATTAATCCTGATAATCGGAAATTTGAAATCCAAACCATTGATCATAAACCGCCAAAAGGAATATGCGGGTCAGGTGTCATCGACCTTGCGGCATGTCTTTTTAATTCCGGCATGATCGATATTCGAGGGAAATTGATACCCGAAATCTGCGGCAGCAGGCTGAAGAAGGGTCCGGATATCCCGCACCTGGTTATTGTTCCTTCTGAAAAATCCGCCACAGGCAGCGATCTGTTTATTAGTCAGGCAGACCTTGACAGTCTGGTCAGATCCAAAGCGGCGATGTATACGATACTTGAAACCCTTACATCTTCTGTGGGAGTGATGTTAAATGAAATATCAGATTTTTATGTGGCTGGCACATTCGGTTCTTTTATCAGACCTGAATCTGCAATTTCAATCGGCATGATACCTGATTTACCGTTGGAAAACTATCAATCACTGGGAAACAGTTCTCTCGGGGGTGCAAAAATGGTTTTGACTTCACCTGATTATCAGGAAGAGATCGACCGCATCCGGGATCAAATCACATACCTCGAGCTTAATGTGAATCAGGATTTCATGAACCGGTTTTCCGCGGCAAAGTTTATACCTCACACCAATACCTCGCTGTTTCCTTCAGTGAAAATACCGGGGTGACAGCTTTTCTCTTGACTCCTTGGATCCTCAAAACCTTGAACCCTTTTTATTATTGCTTGACACCAAATCTTCATTATTTGTATTCTTCTAAAACGAAAATTCAACAGGTATGGAGCGAATGGATGCCCACTAAAAAGAAAAAACAATTTGGAAGCAGTATGGTTCGCCACATAAAAGCCTCTCAGAAGCAGGTAACCGTTATGTTTACAGATATTGAGGGGTCTACCAGGTATTGGGATACCCGGGGGGATATCAAGGGCCGCCTCATGGTCGACACACACAACCGCCTGATCTTTCCGGTAATCAGAAAATTTAATGGAAAAGTTGTTAAAACGATCGGTGATTCCATTATGGCGGTTTTTAATAAACCGGATAAAGCGGTGTCCGCTTCAATCGGAATCCAGCAGATGTTGAGGAAAAACCGTGAGCTGGATGAAAATTTTACCCTGAAAGTGAGGATCGGTATACATACCGGAATGGCGATCGTTGAACATAACGATGTGTTCGGTGATGTCGTAAATGTTGCGTCCCGTGTGGAAAGCCAGGGGAGCGGTGATGATATCCTCATATCTGAGGATACAGCTGGAAAAATAAAGAAAAAAATGTTTAACTTTGTCCGGGGAGGAAGCTTTACACCCAAAGGCAAGAAAAAAGTCCTTAAAGTGTTTCGATGCAAATGGATGAATGAGAAAGATCTGATTAAAAATATCCGTGTCGATTCATTTCTCCCGCTGACAACACGGCAAAAAATAGAGCTTCTTGTTTACACCTTTGCAAGTGTCGGTATACTCTATTTTCTGTACCTTGAGTATTTTCGGTATCTGATTGCGGATGAAGAATCTCTTGCACTTTTTTCTCTGGATCCGCATTTTTTTATCAATATGCCCCCTTATGTACCTGCCATTATCGGTACGCTATGTTTGGTTATCATGATCCTGCTAATCAGGCGGGCAACCGTCCCGCATTTTATCATGAGCCTGTTGCAGGGCGGGTTTGGTTTCGGCATCGGTTTTTTGCTTGTTTATCTGCCGGTTGTCTATTTTGAAATTGATGTCGGTGAAAAATTGAGCACAGATGTATATCAATCAAAGCATTTGTTTGTTGAAGTACTTGAAAACAACAGCGTGATACATGAGAAACCGGCTGAAAAATCGAAGACACTTCAGGTGGTCAACGCGGGTGATCTGCTTTTGCTGACCGATGTAAAGAAAATTGGTAAATTGACCTGGAACAAAGTCCTGGTAGGAAAAAAGGAATTCGGATGGATTCTACGTGTCGTCCCCCCGAAAATGGGAGTGCCTGAAAAGCGTGTGACTTATGCTGATAAATTTTATTTTAAAACCCTTGACCTTATCGAGTTTATCCTGGGTTTAATCGGTTTTATCTGGGGTGTCTGGAAATTTAAAATCCGGCCGGTATAATAGAGTTGTATCGCAATTATTATTATGATAATGCTCTTCCCTTGGATGACGGGCTGAAATAATAGATATGCCGCATTCGATGAAAGTGATTGATATTATATATGAAAGAACCATCAAACCTGGAAAGCACACCGCTATACAGCAGCAGGATGGTTGATAATTATATCCGGCTGATCAAATCCGATTACAGTTATGTCAATGTTGATGACCTGCTCACCTGCGCGGGGATGACCCCGTATGAAATCGCAGATGAAGGGCACTGGTTTACCGGTGCACAAATGGATCGATTTCATGAAAAAGTATATCAGTTGACAAAAGATGAAGACATTTTTCGAAAGGCCGGAAGATACGCTGCGTCACCGGAAGCCGGGAACGTGCTGCAGCAATACTTTCGTGGGACCATCAGTACAGCGGCGTCTTATGCTCTTTTAGAAAATAGTATCGAAAAAATTACACGGGCAGATAAAATACGTACCCGAAAAATCAATTCCAATAAGGTTGAGATTACGGTAACGCTTCGAAAAGGTGTTTCTCAAGGTCTGCCTTTTTGCGAGAATCGGAAAGGGTATTTGGAATCCATCGCATTAATGTGCAAAAGAAAACAGCCCCGGATTGTACATTCTGAATGTATGTTTAAAGGCGGTGAATGCTGCCGGTATATTGTTACGTGGAAAAAAACCGCATTAAACATCATTAAAAAAATCGTAAACAGTTTCGCGTTAGTCCTTTTTTCTTCCTGTTTGGTTTTTGGTTTTTTTGATTTTCAGTTCATGGTATCAGTGCTTTTTCCCGGTTCAACGGCAATTATATTACTTCTTACCATGATCGTATGGCGAAAAGAAAAAAAAGAAATGAAATCAAGAATCAGGGATCTTAGAATCTCTACGAGCCAGCTGGTTGACCAGATAAATATCAATTACAATAATGCCATGCTGACAAATGAAATGGGGCAATTGGTCGGTCGTCAGTCAAATATTGACAGTACGTTAGATAATATTGTCCATATTTCAAAAAGATGGCTTGATTATGATCGATGCATGCTCCTTCTCGCGGATCCTGAAAGAGAAAAATTGAAATTTCACGCAGGTTACGGATATACAGATGATCAGCTTAACCTGTTTAAGAAAACCGCGTTTCGGCTGAAGCGGTCCACTAAATATAAAAAAGTATTGGCTACCGCGTTTCATGAACAAGAGCCCATCTTGATCAATGATATCAGTGAAATTGAAAAAAAACTTTCAATAAAAAGCCTGACTCTAACAGATCGTCTGAAAACCCAATCCTTTCTCTGTTGTCCGATTATTTATGATGGTGTTTCAATAGGGGTCCTGGCAGTGGACAATCTCAAAACCAAGAGGCCATTGGTTCAAAGTGACATGAACCTCCTGATGGGTATTGCATCTATCACAGGAATCAGTATTCGCAGCACGGATCTTTATGAAGCCAGGGAGCGTCAGTTCAGATCAATCCTGAAAGTAATGGCGGCAAGTATCGACGCCCGTGATCCAATGACATCCGGGCATTCTGAAAGAGTGACTGAATATGCGTTTGGAATATGCAGGGAAATGGGATTTCCTGAAGATTTTTGTGAAATGATGCAGGTGGCAGCCCTGCTTCACGATTATGGGAAAATCGGCGTGCCTGATGCCATATTGAAAAAGCCGGGCAGGCTCACACAAAAAGAGTATGAAATTGTTAAAAGCCATTCAGAAAAGACAAAAAACATACTTGAGCAGATTAATTTTGAAGGCATTTTCAGTCAGATACCTTCGATAACCGGGTCTCATCATGAAAAGATTGATGGGAGCGGTTATCCGGAAGGACTCAAAGGAGAAGAAATTCCGCTTGGAGCGCGTATCCTCGCGGTGGCCGATTTTTTTGAGGCGATTACTTCCAAACGGCATTACAGGGGTCCCATGCAGATAAACAAAGCCCTTAGGATGTTAAAGAATGATACCGGCAAACATTTTGATAAAAACGTTGTTGATGCGTTTTTTATGTACTATACTAAAATGAACTCAAAGAATCCGAAAAATCAAAAAAATCGTAAAAAAATCGTGTTGATCAGAAATATGTGATGTAGTGCTTCAGATTTACATTTGTCCTATCTTGTTCATCCCTGTAAGGAGAAAACATTCATGTCAGATGAAATAAAAAATGAAAATGATGAAAATGAAGATGAAAACTTTGCTGACCTTCTTGAATCATATAGTTCCGGGATGAGTGAGAGTTTGCAGGTCGGAGATAAAATCAGCGGAGAGATTATTTCAATAGGTTCTGACGCGGTTTTCATTGATACTGGAACCAAGATTGACGGCGGAGTCGATAAAGCAGAGCTGTTGGATGAAAATAAGGAACTGCCTTATAAAGAGGGAGATGTCCTTGAACTTTTTGTGGTATCGGTGGATGAAAGTGAAATTCGCCTGTCCAAAGCGCTTTCCGGTATCGGTGGAATTCATATGCTGAAGGATGCCTATCGGAATGCTGTCCCCGTGGAAGGAAAAGTCAAAGAAACAATCAAGGGCGGATTTCATATTGAGATCATGAAGAAAAGGGCGTTTTGCCCGATCAGCCAAATCGATCTTAAATATGTCGAAAATCCGGAAGATTACGTTGGTGAGACATTTTTGTTTCGTATAAAGACGTTTGAAGAAAACGGCCGAAATATTGTGGTTTCAAGGCGGGTAATCTTAAGCGAAGAACAGCAAAAGACTGAAAAAGCGTTCTTTGAAGAGATGAAAGAAGGTGATGTGATTCAGGGGCAAATTACACGACTCATGCCTTATGGTGCTTTTGCTGAGCTCATCCCCGGTGTTGAAGGGATGATACATGTATCCGAGTTAGCCTGGTCAAGGATTGAAAAACCTGAAGATACGGTAAAAACGGGTGATATCGTCCAGGTCAAAGTTGTGAAGATTGAAATGGGTGAAAAGAAAAATAAAATCGCTCTTTCAATGAAACAGGCAACTGCCGATCCATGGGATACCATTACCGAAACCGTAAAGCCGGGTGATAAGATCAGGGGCAGGGTAATAAAGTGTCTTGATTTTGGCGCCTTTGTGGAAATCTTACCCGGTATTGAAGGCCTGGTTCATATCAGTGAGATGAGCTATAAAAAAAGGATATTAAAGCCCGAAGAGGTGGTGAATCCCGGAGATCAGGTGGATGTACTGATAAAGGATCTTGATATTGAACACCGGAAAATTTCCTTAAGTATCCGAGACGCGGAAGGAGATCCGTGGATTGAGGTTCCTGAAAAATTTCAAACCGGCCAGGTGGTCAATGGAATCGTTGAAAAAAAGGAAAAGTTTGGGTTTTTTGTTAAGCTGGAAGACGGGATTACTGGACTTTTACCCAAATCCTTAATTTCTAAATCTTCAAAACCCCAAATGATTGAAAGGCTGAAAGACGGGGATTCGATCACTGTGATTGTGGAAAACATTAATGTCCGGGAAAGAAAAATATCACTTAGCCCCGGAGATTCAAGGGATACCGATGACTGGAAGAAGTACAAAGGGGATTCAGAACAATCAGTCGGTTCATTGGGGGAGAAATTGAAGGCAGCGATGGAGTCAAATAAGAAATAACCATGCAGCCCTACGCATATGATCTGGATGAAGCCGATATAAAAAGAGAACGCGACAAGGCGCGGGATTTAAGAGCAACCCAGTGGTGGAAAAGGCGTCTGGCCAAGGGCGTTTGTCATTACTGCGGCGAGGCTGTGGCGGTCAAAGAACTCACAATGGATCACATTGTTCCGGTGGCCCGCGGCGGGAAAAGTACAAAAAGTAATGTGGTTCCATCGTGTAAGGAATGTAACAATAAGAAAAAACAGCTCCTGCCGATGGAGTGGGTGGAGTATTTGGAGAAAATTTCGAAATCGGATTTATAGCCAGGCAGAGTGAGATTTTTTTCATTATTGAGCTTGATGGTCTTGTAAAAAGTCCGAATTAGACGGTTTCGTAAATAGTTCAAATTCAAGG
>JAUVGT010000314.1 GCA_030593645.1 Deltaproteobacteria bacterium | reverse complement strand
AACGTACTATAAGTACGCTTCATGATTACGAAATTTGCACGCCTTGAATTTGAACTCTTTACGAAACCGTCTAATTCGGACTTTTTACGAGACCATCAAAGGGTTAAGGAAAAAATATGGATATTAACAAGTACTGTCCTGAAAAGGTGGTCAGTGCCAATGATGCAATCACCAAAATTAAAAGCGGAAGTCGTGTGTTTATCGGCACCGGATGCGGCGAACCTCAACATTTGGTTCATACGATGGTGAAGGATCAGAATCTACAGGATATTATGGTATATCAGATGCTGTCATCAACACTCGGAAAATATGTTGATGACAGATCTTTTTTAAAACGTTTCTCAATGAAACTTTTTTTTATCAGCGCCACAATGAGGAAGGCTGCTTTTGATGGAAAGATCGATTATATCCCCACATATCTTTCCCAGATACCCAAGCTTTTTTCAAGTCAGCGAATCGGACTGGATGTCGCACTGATACAAATCAGCCCCCCGGACAAATTCGGATACTGCAGTCTCGGTGTTTCTGTAGATATTACAAAATCTGGGATGGAGAACGCAGAAATCGTTATGGCACAGGTAAATTCTCAAATGCCACGAACATGGGGAGACAGTTTTGTTCATGTTGATGAAATCGATTTTTTTGTACTGCATGATGAACCGCTTGTGGAAGCGCTCCCAGGAGTGAAAGACCTGGAAATTTCACGGCGAATCGGTCACTATATATCGTTGCTGATCGAAGATGGTTCCACGCTGCAAATTGGTTTTGGGCACCTGCCTTATGCCATACTGCAGTACCTTGATGGTAAAAAAGATCTGGGAATTCATACCCAGTTGATCACGGATGCCTTTCTCCCGTTGTTTGAAAAAAATGTAATTACAAATAAAAAGAAATCACTTCTTCCCGGAAGAACTGTGGCCTCATTATGCATGGGATCGGAAAAAATATACAATTACGTTAATGATAATCCAATGTTCTATTTCAGATCATCTGAATTTGTGAATGACCCGACAATCATCGCAAGAAATGATAATCTGATTTCAATCAGTTCAGCGCTTGAAGTCGATTTAACCGGGCAGGTCTGCACGGATTCCATGGGATATATGTTTTACAGCGGGATTGGTGATCAGGTCGATTTTATCCGCGGAAGTGCGATGTCCAAAGGAGGTTTTTCAATCATAGCTTTACCGTCAACCGCTCAAAATAAATCAATATCTAGAATCGTGTCACATTTGAGCGAGGGAGCAGGTGTGGCAACCACACGGGGAGATGTTAATTTTGTTATTACTGAATATGGGATAGCGGAACTCCAGGGAAAAGGAATTTACCAGCGGGTAATGGAACTTGCCCAGATAGCCCATCCAAAATTTCGTGAAGACCTGGTTGAAGTTGCCAAGAAGAAACACTATATATTTTCCGATCAGCTGCCGCCTTCCAGGGATGATCTCATTTTTCTGGAAGATTATAAAAGTTCATTAAAATTGAAAAATGGGAAAATCATTGAATTCCGCCCACTGCTGCCTTCGGATGAATTTGCATACAGGAATTTTTTCTACTCATTACAGGAGAGTACAATATTTTTCAGGTTTTTTTATAAAATGAAATTGTTTTCCCATGAGGTCGTCCAGAAACAATGGGCGGTGGTCGATTATCGGAAAAATATGTCAATCATAGGGCTCGTACAAAAAGGAGGGCACAAGGAAATCATGGCAATCGGTTCCTATGCTGATGATGAAGAAAATCGGGCTGAGGTTGCGTTTGTTATTCGAGAAGATTTTCAAAATATGGGGCTTGCAACATATCTGCTTGAAATACTGGAAAAAATTGCGAAAGAAAACGCCTATACCGGGTTTTCTGCCACAGTACTCAGGGAAAATGCCGCAATGATCCATGTCTTCAGGAAGAGATATCCAAATGCTGAAACAACAATGAGGAGTGGTAGTGATATTCAGATACTGATGGACTTTGATCCCCGGTAAATTGATTTATGTTTTTTAATAAATATCCGAGATTTCTAATTCAAGACAGAATTATAAGGAAAAACATGTTTTATTTATTTAATTTTACTTGAAAAAGTGGTATATAATCTGTTATTCAAGAAACTTTAGAATAATGCTTTTATAAATAAACACAGGTGTTATCGATTTCAATCCTGTCATGAATTGCCGGTTATACTTCAGACAGAAATACTGAATACGGGCGGATCGATAAACGAATTAAAAGAAATAATTAACTTAGGAGGAAGCCAATTGACATATACCCTTGGTCAAAAACAGCTTGATAATATTGAAGATCTTCTGCAAAAGGATCTTATCGACATCGGGGTTCGTTGTGTTTTTCTAATCGATATGGCTGGCAATATCATTGCCAACAGGGATAATGGAAAGATTAAACACGATGTATATTCCCTGGCCGCACTTGCAGCGGGAAATTTTGGTGCTGTCAGCGCGATGGCGAAGATTATTGGAGAGGGTGAATTTTCCCTTCTTTTCCATAAAGGTAAAAAAGAGAACATCCATTTTAATAAAATATTGACGGAGTTTTTATTAATAACAATATTCAGCAATGAAATATCACTCGGTTTCCTTCGATTGAAAGTGACTGAAACGGTAGATAAAATTAAGAAGACACTGGAATCCATCCATGCGCCGTAGTTCATTTTGTCAGGTAATAAAACAGGATAATTGAATTTTTAAGATTTTTTCAGGTAGGGACATGGCTTTTGTAAATCCAAAGAGAAAAGAAGTTCAGGTTAAAATAGTATACTATGGTCCGGGAAGGGGCGGTAAAACAACTAACCTTGAATATGTATATCAGAAATTCAATGAGCGGATCAAAACCGAAATGGTTACAATCAAGACGCATGGAGATCGGACACTTTTTTTTGATTTTCTTCCTTTTGATATCGGCAAAGTGAATGGTTATGATGTCAAGATTCAACTTTATACCGTACCCGGCCAGGTGAAATACAATGCAACACGGAGATTGGTTTTGCGGGGTGTAGACGGGATTGTTTTTGTGGCAGATTCCATGTCGGTTAGACGGGAAAAAAACATCATTTCCTTAAAAAACCTGCAAGAGAATCTTGCCAATTACAAAAAAAGTATTTTCAAGATCCCCATTGTTTTACAGTATAACAAAAGTGATCTTGATGAACAGGGAATTCCATTATTAACTTTCGAAACTTTAGAAAAAGATCTTAACAGCAAATTAAAAACCCCCTCTTTTAAAGCCAGTGCGATCGAAGGGACTAATGTGGTTCAGACTATGAAAAAAATTATCTCACTGACAATGGCATCTATTGTCAAGGAATTGAGATAAGAGACAATGGACTGAAAAGGGGAAAAATGGCTGATAATTTTACAGGCGAAATTGATGAAAGATTGGAAGATCTGTTTGGTGATGATGATGGATTTTCCGATATGGGTGAAGAAGAAGAGCTTGATGATAATCCTTTGAGAGAATTGAAATCAATTGTTTTGTCTATTGATTGGGAAATCACTGATGAAGTAATGACAAAATTAATTGATCAAATATCTGAATTAAAAACCACATTTCGAAACGATAAAATAATTCTGATGTTTCTACAATTATTAGGAACCATTGGAGAATATGTCAATACAAACAGGGCTAATGCTCACCCCGACTCCTTTAAAATTTTAAATTCCCTTTTTACCCAGATGAACAAAGTTGTTCAGGATGATAGTATGACTGTCCCCGCTAAAAAAAAGATACTTGCTGCTGAACTTAACAAATACAAAAGATTAAAGACAAAGCTGGTTCCGGTAAAAACCGACAATAAAGTGAAAAAACAGCCGAAGCCCGCAGAAGAAAAAAGAAAGGTGAAAGACTCAAATCCGGGTAATATTGAACCGAATCAGCTTGCCGCAGCAGTAGAAGAAATTAAAAAAATTATTAGATCTGAGTTCAAGACATTAAGGGCTGAATTGAAATTGTTGAGAGAACGAAAGTAGATTTTTTATAAATTCTGACTTGAACAATTTTGATGGTTTCGTAAAAAGTCCGAAATAGACGGTTTCGTATAAAACTCAAAGAAATATATCACACATATTTTTCCACCCTCATTATTTTGCATAGACGGTTGGACTATTAAGCAATTGGAGGTAATGGAATGGATGGTCTTTCAGGCGACATCTCTGCAATGATATTCAAGCACACCGATAGTGAACAGCAGGATGATTTTTCAATTGACAGCCGTTTACTAAAAGTTTTCCTTGAATTCGACGGCAAGAAAAATGTTGGGAAAGTCGCCCAGAAACTGGGCGCGGAAGCAAATAAGCTTAAGCCGATTATTTCAAAACTTATGGGACTGAATCTTATCGAGCTTGACCGCGCAGCAGGATCGTTTTTAGATAAGGTGTTTATTGATTATCTTAATTCCCAGCTAACCTTGGCATTAGGACCCATAGCTGACGTTTTAATCGAGGATGAGGCAGCGGAAATGGGATATGAAATTTCAAAATTTCCAAGCGCACATGCGGCTGAATTGGTAGATATACTGGCCCGTGAAATTCGTCGTGAAGAAAAAATAACTCAATTCAAATTAAATATGGTAAATAAAATCAGGGAAAAAGGGTACTAATCGAATACACGAAGAAGTGAACTGTTTTTATAGGAGCTGAATCATGATTGTGATTTGTGAAGAATGCGGGAAAAAGTATAGATTGGATTCTTCAAAAATAAAAGGAAAAGCAGCAAAGTTCAAATGCAAAGTATGTTCTCATTTTATTACTGTATCGCCGCTATCACCAGAACCCCCGGATGAGCCGCCTCCATTCATTGAACCGGATGGGGAGTATATTGAAGAGCGGGAAAGAAGAACGTTTAACTTTAAAATTGGGGGGTTAAAACTGAGAGGGAAAATGGTCATTCTTTTCTTTTGCCTGCCCATCGCCCTGTTATTGTTTATCGGCTTTTTCAATATATACCACTTACTCAGTTTAACCTCAGATTTTCAGCGGGAGAGTCTCAGCGAGGTAAAAAAACTGGCTGAAAAAGAAATAACCAAGCGGGCACAGACTGTTGCCGAGCAAGTGAGATACTATATTGAGAAAAATCCTTACCTGACAAGAGAAGATCTGATGAATGATAAAGAGTTCAGGAGAATTGCGATTCAAAAATCAGGAAAGGATGATTATACGGCATTTTATGCCACACCCGATAAAGACGGTATCTGGAGAACCTGGGCCCATACCAATTCAAAGATTCAAGGGATTGATATGTCTACTTTGAAAAAAAAGCTTGGAGAAAACTTTCCGGGTTTCTGGAAAATATATACTGCCGCGAAAAATGGCAAAGAATCAAAAGGGTATTATACCTGGCAGGATGCTGACGGTAAGTTCCGGAAAAAATTTATGGTATGCTCCCCGGTGAAAAATACACCCTATAATGTCGCCGCAACCACATATCTTGATGAATTTACAAAGCCGATGGAGGATCTAAAGAAACGGACTGATAAACAGGCACGGGATTTAATTATCCTTATTGCAGTTATACTGGCTCTTTCGGTCATTATCGGCGGTTTTACCGTATTCTGGTACAGCAACAAGCTGTCAGGACAAATCAGACATCTCACAGATGTAGCCGAGCGTATATCTGTTGGAGAAATGGAGGCGGAAATAATCAAAGAGACCGATGATGAGATTGGAGATCTTGGTGAAGCCATATCGAGAATGCAGGACAGTATCAGGCTCTCAATTGAACGGCTGCGCCGCCGGCGTTAACCTGTGACAAATGATGCTTAGGGCAGGGCTCGCGCAAAAATAACTTCACATTTTAAGGGGCGAATCATCCCATTCGGCTGTGTTGCAAAAGCTCGAAATATGCTTGATATTTCTGCGCTTTTGCGCCTTGCCGACTGGGCGCCTCG
>JAUVGT010000316.1 GCA_030593645.1 Deltaproteobacteria bacterium | reverse complement strand
TTTTTAATCCGTACAAAAAATAGAATGCACTGCAGCTGCATGGGGTATGCCACAGAAAAACAGCGAAACTGGATTATCAGCTTTATTGATGAAATATTTAAAAAAAATGGAATCATTGCCTGATAACCGGTATAACAGGGTGTGTACAAGGGTAAATAAACAGCTAAACATGATACGAACAGCAGTAATCATAGCATGGATTTCATTTGCGACTTTTTTTCTGGGAATTGTAACGATTTTAGTATCCTTTTTCTCCAGGACAGGCAACGCGCCGCATTTAGTCGCGAGATTCTGGGCAAAATCGATTCTTTTTGTGAGCCGCGTCAAAGTCAGTGTCAAAGGTATTTCAAAAATTGATCCTTCCGGATCATACGTTTTTATGGCCAATCATCAAAGCAATTTTGACATACCGGTTCTTCTGGGCTGCCTTCCTTTTCAATTCAGGTGGCTGGCAAAGGCGGAACTTTTTCGGGTACCGGTTTTTGGACGCGGCATGCGGGGATGCGGGTACATCAGTATTGACCGATCCAATCGGAGGGCTGCTTTTGCAAGCCTTAAAACAGCATCTGAAACAATAAGAAACGGGGCATCTGTACTGATATTTCCGGAAGGCACGCGCAGTCTGGATGGAAAAATCAGGCCATTTAAAAAGGGCGGTTTTATCTTAACGATAAACGCTGGGGTACCGATTATTCCGATTGTCATTAAGGGGACATGGTTTATCATGCCCAAAGACAGGCTGATCATCAAACCCCGCAATGTTACGCTTGAAATACTGGAGCCGATTGATACCAGTAAGTATACGCGCGCGGAAAAAGATGATCTTATCGAAGATGTTAGAAAAATAATGTGTGAATCTTTTGAAAAAAAAGAATGAGGAAAACTGAGATTGCTTAAAATTATTCCACTGGGCGGTTTGGGTGAAATCGGCCTGAACATGATGGCGTTTGAATGTGACGAAACACTTTTTATTGTGGATAACGTTTTAATGTTCCCTGAAGATTATATGCTCGGTGTGGACGTTGTGATCCCGGATTGCCATTATGTCAGACAAAAACGGCACAAGCTTTCAGGGATTATCCTGACCCACGCCCATGAAGATCATATTGGCGCACTTCCTCTCCTGCTTAAGGAAGTCAACGCGCCCATTTTCGGAACGGCTTTTACACTTGGTATGGTTCGGCATAAGCTGGAAGAACACGAACTCATGTCGATTGCATCCCTTCATGAGATTAAACCCGGGGAAATACTGAAACTCGGGCCCTTTGAAATCGATTTTATTCGTGTGGGGCACAGTGTGGTCGATGGAATCGGCCTGGCAATAAAAACGCCTTACGGTCTGATCGTTCATACCGGTGATTTTAAGATCACCCACACGACTATTGAGGGTATGGCTACGGATATAAACAAATTTGCTGAATGCGGCAGGAAAGGCGTACTGGCGCTTCTTTCAGATTCGACGAATGTGGAAAAAGAAGGGTATACCATTTCCGAGCGGGAGATCAGCAAAACCCTGGACGGTGTGGTAGCCGACAGCAAGGGACGAATAATCGTCGCGCTGTTCGCGTCCAATATTAACAGGATTCAACAGATTATTAGAATTGCCCGGGAAAGAGGAAAAAAGATCATTTTCAACGGCAGGAGCATTGAGACCAGTGTCAATATCGCCAGGGGGCTTGGTTATATAAAAATACCCGACGGCCTGGAGATCGGTATCGACCAGATCGATGATTATCTGGATGATGAAGTTATTATTATCACAACCGGCAGCCAGGGGGAACCCATGTCCGCGTTGGCACGCATTGCCTCCGGCACACACAAGAAGATCAAAGCGAGAAGAGAGGATACCGTTATCCTCTCTTCAAAATTTATCCCGGGCAATGAAAAAGCCATCGCCAATATCATTAATCGATTATACAGACGCGGTGCTGAAGTAATTTATGAAAAAATATCTGATATTCATGTGTCCGGCCACGCTTTTCGTGAAGAACTTAAAATGATGATCAGCCTTACAAAGCCCAGGTATTTTGTTCCGATTCACGGTGAATACAGGCACCTTGTTTTGCATGCCAGACTGGCGGAGCAGGTCGGTATACCACGTGAGAGGGTCCTTCTGGCGGAAAACGGCCGTATTATCGAGTTTGATGAAAATGGCGGCAGGCTGCATGAAAAAAAGGTAACAACCGGGAGGGTTCTGGTTGACGGTAAGGGAATCGGCGATGTGGGCAGAAGTGTCTTAAAAGAAAGACGCATACTGTCCGAAGAAGGACTTGTCGTGGTTAATATGGCTTTTGATGAGGAGACAGGTATCGTGATCTACGGCCCGGAAATTGTATCCCGGGGATTTGTATTTGAAACCGAAACAGGTCATCTTTTGGATGACGCGCAGTGTGTTATCCTGGAAATCGTTGAAGATATCGGACCTGAAGTTCCCGGCAGGGTAAAGAAGATTCGAGCCAGGATCCAAACCTCCCTCAGGCAGTATTTTTATTTCGCGATCAAACGGCGCCCGGTAATTCTTCCATTTATAGTGGAAGTATAAGAAAGGGCTGAGAACATTAAATTAACGGATCCAAATTTTTATGCGTAAAGAAATCATTGGCATACTCCTTTTTTTTCTGGTCATTTTCACGCTGATCAGTCTGTTGTCATACAGCCCCGCCGACCCTTCCATAAACAACGCAAAGGCTACGGGAGAGATTCAAAACCTGTTTGGTATATTCGGCGCGCACCTGGCAGGAATTCTAATCAGCCTGTTCGGACTGGGTGCTTTCTGGATTCCGGTACTGCTTTTACTGTCGAGTATTCACATACTGGGAAACCGATCAGGACGGACCATTGCGCTGACGGTTATCGGCGGTCTTCTTCTTGTCATCACTACCGGCAGTCTTTTCGCCTTCAAGCAGAACCACTACATGTTATTCGGAAACAGTTTCTCTGCCGGCGGAATTGTCGGAATCCCATTCAAATCTTTCCTGGTGACTTATTCCAACCACAGCGGAGCGGCTATAATCCTGATCCTTGCATGGCTGATCGGGTTAATCATTGCCACAGGATTTTCTGTTATGGCATTTCTGAAGCGATGTAAAACGGTCATGCTTGTGCTCTGGGACCGTGCCGCTACCCTGATAATTAAATGGAAAGAACGGAGAAAAAAAGCCAAAAAGCGTTTAAAAATAGTCAAAGAAAAGAAAGAACTAAAAACTCCGGCAGTCAAGATCAAATCTGTAGAAAAAAAACGCATTATGCCCGCCCCGCTTCCCAAGCAGGATGTCTTTGAGTTCATGAAATCAAAAACCGGTTTCCAGCTTCCGTCAGTGAACCTTTTGGATGATCCGGAATCAAGGGCTGAATCTATTGACGATGAGAATTTACGTATGCAGTCACGACTGCTTGAGAAAAAACTCGAAGATTTTGGTGTAATGGGTAAGGTCGTTGAAGTATCACCGGGTCCCGTGATTACTACTTTTGAATACGAACCTGCCGCAGGGATTAAAATAAATAAGATCGTCAACCTGACAGATGATCTCGCGCTCGCGCTTCGGGCAATGAGCATCAGGATCGTGGCACCGATACCCGGCAAAGCAGTGATTGGGATAGAGATACCGAATGCGGTAAGAGAAGTCGTCAGATTTAAAGAGATGGTGGCATCCGCGAAGTTTGATAAATCAAAATCACAGCTGACCCTTTGTCTCGGTAAGGATATCATCGGCGTGCCGGTGATGGCGGAGCTGGATAAAATGCCGCACCTGCTAATCGCGGGAGCCACCGGTACCGGAAAGAGTGTGGCCCTGAACGCCATGATATGCAGTTTTCTTTATAAATCGCCCCCTGATGATGTGAAGCTGATCATGATCGATCCAAAAAGGATCGAGCTGTCCAACTATGACGGGATTCCGCATCTTATTACGCCGGTGGTCACGGATGTGAAAAAGGCCACAAACGCCCTGTTCTGGGCGGTACATGAAATGGAGAGAAGGTATGAAATACTCTCCGAAAAAAAAGCAAAGAATATCAAACAATATAATAAAAAAATTCTGAGCGAGAAAATCAGGAACAGTGAAAGCACGGCTGAAACACTTCCATACATCGTCATCATCATCGATGAGCTTGCGGATCTCATGATGGTCGCGTCACGGGATGTTGAGGTCGCTCTGACACGCCTGGCCCAAATGGCACGGGCTGCGGGAATTCATTTGATACTGGCAACCCAGAGACCTTCGGTGGACGTATTGACCGGTATTATCAAAGCCAACTTCCCGACCCGGTTGACTTTCCAGGTGTCTTCCCGTACGGATTCCAGGACCATTATTGACTCAAACGGGGCGGAAAACCTGCTTGGAAACGGTGATATGCTGTTTCTACCGCCCGGAACCGCTAAACTGCAGCGTATTCATGGGGCCTATATTTCGGAAACAGAACTTTCCAGGATCACCGATTTTCTTAAAGCTCAGAAGCAGCCCGAATACAACGAAAAAGTTGTTGAAATGACCGCCGCCAAAGCCGCCGCGTCCGGTGATGAAGAGTATGATGAAAAATACGATGAAGCGGTGGCCCTTGTGACAAAGACAAAGCTCGCTTCAATTTCAATGGTTCAGCGGCATTTACGCATCGGATATAACCGGGCCGCAAGGATCGTAGAGACCATGGAGCAGGAAGGTATCGTGGGCCCTTCGGATGGCTCCAAGCCCAGGGAAGTACTGGTGCGCGGATACGATGATATACCGTAAAAAAATGAACGTCGAACGTTGAACGCCCAACGCTTGTCACGCCATAGCCGTGGCGACGGCGGATCGAACGTCGAATAATGATGCCGTTTCACTTTGTCTTATTTTACTCGAATGCTGAATGAAAAATGTGATGTTGAGAAAGTGGGGATGAAATTATAGGGGCAGGCTTGTGTGTCTGCCCTTTTGATGCCTTGGATTTTCGAATTCTTGAATTATCATTATCAACAACCTACCTTTTAGTTGTTTTGACTATGAAACCGGACATCGAACTTGCAAATCAAATTAAAGGTTTTCTTGAAGAAGAAGAGGGGATGCGGCTTTTTGAAATAGCGTCTAAAGCCTGCAAACTCGGCCCGTGCCTGGAAATCGGAAGCTATTGCGGGAAATCGGCTGTTTTTCTGGGCGCTGCCTGCAAGCAAAACAATAGTATTCTTTTTTCAATCGATCATCACGGGGGTTCCGAGGAGCAGCAGCCCGGAGAAGAATATTTCGATCCGGATTTGATGGACCCTCAAACCGGCCGCGTCGACACTTTCAGAGCATTTAGAATAACCATTGAGAAAGCGGAGCTTGAAAATACGGTCGTCCCCCTGGTCTGCGGATCCAAAACGGCCGTTCAGTCATGGGCGACACCGCTGGGCCTGGTATTTATTGATGGAGGGCATGCCTATGAAACGGTCTACTCTGATTATAAGATGTGGGTAGATCATATCATTAATGGTGGCTATCTCCTGATTCATGATATTTTTGAACACCCGGAGGATGGCGGGCAGGCACCTTTTCAGGTATATCAAATTGCCCTTAACTCCGGTCTTTTCAGAGAACTTCCCATGACCCGAACATTGGGAGTTCTTCAAAGAGTTTAGAATGGGTTTCAAAACTTCCGTAACCATTCCGGTTATCCATTATTTCAGTTATTTACATAATTTCTCGGTGAAAATAGAAAACGTTAAAAGGCTGACTTTACTGCAGATCATTATCAATATTTTTCGTAAAGTTTTAGCCGCGTCATACCGGCTGAGGCCGGTGACGATGGGTCGTCCTTAAATAACTATATAAATACTTGAATGATAAATTTTATCGTGATAGCGTTTTGGTATGACAAGACAATCAAGAATCGATGCACCGGGATT
>JAUVGT010000002.1 GCA_030593645.1 Deltaproteobacteria bacterium | reverse complement strand
GTCCAACTTCTGCGTTGTGCTGCATTTTGCAATGATTCAACGTACGATAAGTACGCTTCATCATTACAAAAATTGCACGCCTTGAATTTGAACTCTTTACGAAACCGTCTAATTCGGACTTTTTACGAGACCATCAATATTGCGAATGAGTTGCTAAAAAGCATCGAAAACCCATAGGCTCTGAATTGTAATAACTACACAGTTTCGAACCAACATACTGGATTCAGGCTCAACCTATTGTTCAGACTTTTTAGCCTTGTTGATGATGGCGTTTAACCATATCCTGCGAATAATAGAACTGCCGGGGTAGATAACTCGCCAGTAACGGGCGAAACGCGTTTGTGCCAACTTATCGTTACCAAGAATTCGTGTTTCCGTAGAAATAAGCGTGTTCTGCTTACCTTGATCTATCGTTCGAATGTTGAAGGCGACTTTGATATGTCCCGGTTGATTAAATGCTCTGAACTGTTCTGCCGTACGAACATCTGGTGGGACCTCATTGATCCATGGCCGGCCAACCATACCATAAACTAACTCAGAAGGATCCGAATCATCCAATACCAGAAATCCTGAACCCGGCTTGAAATCAAGAAGCAGAACAGTTTCGGGATCGGGTTGCTATCTTTTTCCACCAGCCCAGGCACGCACTCGTAACAGAAAAACGGCTGTTGGGATATCGGACAGGCTTACCTTCGGTGCCGCTTCGATCATCGTTTTGGCAGACACGGATGCAATCTCCTGGTGATATTCGGAACACTGAAATCGAGGAAGGAAGTCATCAAGCCGCTGATACTCTCGCCGGGAGGGAGCGACGGATGGGGGCCAAAGAATAGTGATTACTACCAGTAACAAACCAGATAGGGCGGCAATCGCTGAATGTTTTCGAGTTACAAATCCAAATTTTTTGACCGGAAATATCATACCGACACATCCGCCACCAATAACAAGAATCCCGCCCCACACCATGTAACTCGGCAGATAAAAGGGAACATAATTGAGAAAAATCCACATGGCCCAAGATAGAACCAACATGGTGGAAACGATTGCTATCCAGGTCCGGACACGTAACTTGAAATTCATAACAAACTCCTTTTAAGCATAGTTTCAAAAATGAACTGTTTGTAATAGCTTGTTTCTTTATCCAACAACTAATACAAAAATAATATTCTTTATATGGAAAAATATGGTAATTTATATATATTAATTACAGTATAGGGTCAAATACTTTTTCTATTGCCCTATCGATCAGCAGAATTGTTGAAAACGAAAATTGACGGTTTCGTAAAAAGTCCAACTTCTGCGTTGTGCTGCATTTTGCAATGATTCAACGTCCGATAAGTACGCTTCATCATTACAAAAATTGCACGCCTTGAATTTGAACCTTTTACAAAACCGTCTAATTCGGACTTTTTACGAGACCATCAATTATAGACACCGTTGAAAAAAATCGGGGCAAACTATACTTTGTATCAAGCCTGATCGTGTATCTTGAAGGGTGCTCAGATCCATGGAAAGCTTGTTCATAATGGACTTGTCACCGTAATAGCTCATGCCTTTTTCATCTGCCACGCATACCAGGAAGAAAATAAATTTGTTGCCATTTTGGCGCCAAATTGTTATGTTTAGTTCTAAGAAATATGATCGAAAAATTAATTATGGAGTGGAAGCTATGGCATTAGAAAAGCAAAACCAGCGTGTATCAGCAAGAGTCCCTCAGCAGGTTTATGAAATACTGGCACAAGCGGCTGAAGTTACAGGCTCAACACTTAACCAGTTTCTTGTGCAATCCGCTTATGAAAAAGCACAAAAAGTTATCGAGCACAGCCATTTCATAATCATGTCAAAGAAATCTTCAAAGAAGTTTTTTGATACACTTGAAAACCCACCGGATCCGAATCAAAAATTGGTTAATGCTGTTAGAGCTTATGATGGTTTAGCCGATGAAGCTGAAAATTGAACCCCTTGCCCAACATCATGACAGGAAAGGTTTTGACTGCGGTAACAATGATTTAAATCGTTATCTAAGAAATACCGCAAGGCAGCATGCGGAAAAAGGTATTTCAAGAACTTTTGTGCTGGTGAATGAAAACAATATGACTGAAATCCTGGGTTATTTTACCTTGTCTTCATGCGAAATAGTTGTAGATAAATTACCACGGAAATATTCAAAAAAATATCCTTTGCGAGCACCTGCTGCAAAACTAGCCAGACTTGCTGTTCGTAAAAAACATCAGAAAACAGGTTTGGGGAAGTATATGCTGGTAAACGCGATTGAACGCGTACTAAAAGTGTCCGAACATCTCGGTATTTTCGGTTTCTTTGTTGATGCAAAGGAAGAGGCAAAAACTTATTACGGGCAGTTTGGTTTTTTTTCTCTTCCTGATAACCCGCTTGAGCTTTTTTTACCTTTTGCTACCCTAAAGAAAGCATTTAGCAAGAAGCGCGATTGAGTTAATAGTTGTAGGGGTTTTAAATCGATTTTAATTGTTTCAATCGGATAGATTTTCCATAATATATTCTTCCGGATTATTTTTTGAGTCGATTATAGGCTGTAATCGACTCCATTATATTCCTCTATAAATAGTCGCATGATTTGACTTCAACAGGAATTACAATACAAGGTTCTTTTTTGAGGGATCTTCTCCCAATTAATTGCAGTCAATTTAGGTAGAACAAATGGGTTATCACCAATTGAGCTGACAGAAAGCCGTTATTGACTGGCATGTGTGACCAGTCCTAATTGAGATATGGCGTAAAGCGGCAGATTAACTATTTTCCCGTCCTTTTTAAGATTCAGAATGGTTGATCTTAAAAGAATTGGTGGTGAATACTGTTTGTTGTATGAGTGCAGGCTTTTACTCGGGGATTAATACCGGCTTTCACTTCAAGATTCGAGCATATTTTGTGATATTTATCATATTTATATGGCCGCAAAATGTGGTAATCACCACCTAATTTAGCTGTATTTGGTTCAGAGAGATTTCTTCTTAAAACATAACATCTATAATATTCTTGCATTTTCCTTCTTGAAGGGTAAAATTGGGACGCATTATTCACCTGGCGTGTCAAATATATGGAAACCAAATAGAGTCAACCATGTCAAAATCCATGCGTAAAAAGAAAAGGAAAGACGTTCGTACTGGAAAGCTGCGCATTGCCGATCATTGGAACGCCATCAGCATCATCGCCAATTCTCAGGCCAATCCCCTGAAAGCGGTGGCCGAATTTGTGGAAAACAGCATTGACGCGCGCGCAAAGCAGATCGTTATCATCAGGGGGAAAAAGAAAGGTGAATTCTATCTCAAGATCAGTGACGATGGTGAGGGAATTCCAAGAAATAAAGACGGGCTTCCCGATTTCCGCCGCGTGGCCACCCACATTTGTGATTCCATCAAACGGCAGTTCAAGTCCGAAAGATCGGCTGATATCCAGGGTGAATTCGGCATCGGTCTCCTTAGTTTCTGGACGGTGGGTCACAACCTGAACATGGCCAGCAGCGGTGCGGACGGTAAAACGTATGAGATGACCATGGCCAAGGATTCGCCCGATTTTACCGTCAAGGATAAGCGGATAATGCTCCCCATTAAGGGAACGGACCTGATGATCCATCCATTACTTCCCGGCCTGCGGTCTCTGACCGGTGAAAAAATCCAGCGCTACCTCGCATCCGAACTCCGGGACCGGATAAAATCTGCTGAAGTGACGGTAAAAATTATCGACCGTACAGGTAGAAAAGAGCTTATTGTTGTCCCGCGGCAATTTACCGGGCGTCTGCTTCACAAATTAAAACCGGCTGAAACTCTGCACGGTGATATCTACCTGGAGCTTTATCTCACCGACCCGGGCCCTTCAAACCGGGTCGGTCTGTATCGGCGGGGCACGCGGGTGCTTCCTTCAATAACTGAACTGGAACAATTTCAAAAAGAGCCGTGGACGGCCGGATACGTGGAAGGAATTGTGGACGCGCCGTTTTTAAACCTCACACCGGGGACGCGTCAAGGCATTATACGTGATGACCGTTTTCACACATTTTCCCAGGCGATGGTGCCCGTCGAAAGTCATCTGCAGGAAATCATCGATGACCAGCGTAAAGCGGAAGAGGAGCGATCGAGCCGTCTTATTTTACGCCGGGTTCAGCGCGCACTCAAAGAAGCGTTTTTACGGCTCCCGGAAGAGGAGTATGACTGGTTCGATATCCATGCCGGGATGGCAAAAAAAAAGCCGGGTACTGTTTTTTCGACCGGGCCGTTGTC
Source organism: Deltaproteobacteria bacterium (assembly GCA_030593645.1). Classification (GTDB taxonomy): domain Bacteria; phylum Desulfobacterota; class Desulfobacteria; order Desulfobacterales; family JAUVGT01; genus JAUVGT01. Next base: position 27,916 of record JAUVGT010000002.1, on the reverse strand, counting down.
CGTGAGCCCTGAAAATGAAAACGGTCGCGAAAGTGAGCCTGCCGATTTATCCGAACGGAATATCGATGAAACCGGACAAATGCAGTTTTTTGAATATGCCGGCCCTTTATTCAGCGCGTTGATTACGCCGAAATCGAGTGTTGTTTCAGTCGATAAACGCAAGACATACCGCGTGGTCTGCCGGGACCGCTCGCGGCGGACTGTTTTGGAAAACCTGGAATATCAATGGGAAATTAGTGATGGAGACGGTCAGCTTCTCGAGAATAATACGGAATCGGTCACGTTTAGCGCGCCTCCGGAACCATGTCTGACTACATTGATAGTCATTGTCCGGCAGGGAGACACGGAATGCAGGGATGAAGCCTTAATCACCGTCACCGAAACTCTCCTGGATCAATCTTCTAAAGATGCGGGTCATCGTAAAGGACTTCCGGGATACACCTATCGCCGTGCACCGGGTGAAATGTGGCGCTCACAATTCGATGTGGACAAAAACGTTGTGATTATCAATAATGGACACAGGGACTTTGTCTATGCCGGCAAGGTGAAAAGGCGGAAACTCAGGTATATTTGCCGCCTGTTTTGTAAAGAGCTGATCCGTCACAATTTTCCGGGAATGCAGACCGATGAACTTCTTGAGCGGATGATCGAGCTGTCATTATATACTGAAGAGCATTTGAAATAACAGGAGATATGTGATCGCAGTAAGCGACGCCTTTATGATTCACGAGGCGATTTTTTATTGACCTGGGCTATTTTTTGTCATTAGTGATATTCATATCAATTCTGGGAGTATTCATTTATGCCGGAACAAATAAGTGTCAAACGGAATATGGGCTTGTTTATGGCGGTAATGATCGGCATTGGCGCCACCATGGGACCCGGAATTTTTGCCCTGCCGGGTGAGCTGGCGCATATGATCGGCCCGCTTGGAATTCTCGTTTATCTGGCGATGGGTTTTTTAACTGTATTTACCGCGTTAAATTACAGCGAGCTCAGTGCAGCCATTCCCTTAGCCGGCGGCGGATACTCCTTTACCAGTAGAACACTTAACAGACCTGTGGCGTTTTTTACCGGCTGGTTTTTCTGGATCGGCAACACTCTCGCCTGTTCGATGTACGCCCTTATCTTTGCCATGACGATCCGCGCCTACTTTTTACCGGGTGCCAATATTGCCCTCATCAGCCTGATCACCACTATTGTATTCGCTGCCATCAACTTAAGGGGAATGAAGGAAGCCATTATAGTTATTACTATAATGAATCTGGTGGAGTTGGTGGTTCTGGTTGGAGTTGCCGTGCTCGGCTGTACTGATATTGAACCGCCCAATTTGGAACCTTTTGCTCCCATGGGATGGGGTCCCTTTGTTCCGGCGATGGCCCTCATCTATATTTCCTATGTCGGGTTCGAACTGATCTCGAACGCGGCCGAAGAAATTATTGAACCGGGTAAGAACATTCCTCGAGCGATTCTGATCACACTGGGTGTGAGTACAGTAATCTATGTATTTGTGGTCGGTGTCATGATGGGTACTGTCAATTATTCTGAACTTGCCAAAAGTGACATTCCGTTCATCTATACTGCTGAGCGGCTTTTCGGTGCCTGGGGACTTTGGGCTGGAATCATAGCGACTATAATGGCTAGCCTTTCCGCGTTCAGCGTGACATTGGGCGCCAGTGCCCGCATTTTGTACGCATTGGGGCGCGATGAGCATTTTCCCACCATTTTCGCCCGGCTGCACCCGAAATTTCAAACTCCGCATATCGCTCTTTGTGTGTGTGCCCTGATTGTGATTATTTTCAGCTCTTCAGGTATCGTAAAATTTGTGGCTTCTTTGAGTGATTTTGGCTACCTGATGGGACTCGGGATAATCAATTATGCGGTGATTCCATTGCACAGACGGATGCCAAATTTGAGACGTCCATTTCGAACCATATTGTTTCCCTGGATACCTTACCTGGGAGTGGTAACCACCTGGATGTTCGTTCCGGCATTGGAAACAAGAAGTTTTATTTTGGGAGGGATACTGACACTGGTTGGAAGCGGAATATATCTTTTCAATTTCGATAACCGCGCTGAAGTGATTAAATTGGCAAAAACCCATGTAAAATCATTGAAATTGTTTATATATAAATTAAGGAGAATGCGTATGCGGGTGCTTATCATAAGTGGAGGAAAACAGGGTCAAAACATAGCTGATCGCCTCATGGCAAAAGATGAGTACCAGATGATGTTTCGTTCAGCGGAACATCAGGTTACCTTCATTGAAGAAGACGGGGCATTATGTAAGGAACTTGAAAGACGCTACAATGTTCCAATTTACCAGGGAGACGGCACAAAGAGGGAATTATTGCGACAGGTAGGCATTGATAATATTGATGTTGTCATCGCTGCCTTTGAAGATGATGGCCGGAATGTAATCGCGGCCCTCCAGGCCAGAGAGTTAAAACTTGAAAAAATCATCGCAATTGTCCAAAATCAAGAATATACACAGCTCCTTGAGCAGAACAAAGTACAGGTGGTAAACGCACCCTGGGCGACTGCGGCGATGGTTGAAAATATTCTCGACAACCCCGTTTTAGCGCAGCTTTTCGAATTTGGAATCGGAGCAGCAAGTCTTTTGGAAGTGAGCGTTCCTGAAAACGCGAAGGTAACTGGAACGCTCATCCGGGATGTTGATATACCCAAAGGGTGCTTGATTGCCGCGATAATCAGGGATAACAAATTTGTGGTCCCGCGCGGCACGACAACTATCGAGGTTGATGATCGTGTTATTTTCATCGGACCGGCTTCTGCGATAAAAAAAGCATTCGATAGTTTTATGCTCAAGAAATAGGATTCAATATTTTTTTCTTTATTGCACTCCATTTGAGTTCTCTCCTGATATGATTCAGTTCTTCCGGTTATTAGCCAACCACCTGTCCCATTTGGATTGGATTGATATTTTGGTCATTTTCACCCGGTTGAGTTTTCCCCTTGACTTTGCCAGCCTGAGATGGCTTTTGATCTGGTTAGAAGGGATGTAGGTTTGCTCTTCATCGGGTTTGCGCTCCAGTGTCATGGATCCGCTGGGGCATGTGGATACACACAGCCCGCATCCGATGCAGCGTCCTTCATCCAGGGATACTTTATCATCTTCGATTGTGATCGCGTCAATCTGGCATCGTTTTTCACAAACCCCGCACTCTTTGCATGTCTCTTCGTTAAACCTGACTACAAACGGCGTGGAAATCAGCTCGGCGGGTTTGGGGTGTTTTCCCAGGTTCTTGAGAATCTGGCAGCAACATCCACAACAGCAGCATATATTGACCAGTTTTTTCGCGTTATTCGGTTGAAGAACCAGACCGGCCTTATCCGCACGTTTGAGAATTTCAATGCATTCTTCAGCGTCGATATCACGACCGATTCCTCTCCGTTCGTAATAATAAGCACCCATTCCGAATGCCAGGCATGATTCTTCGGGTTTGTCGCAGCCTTCTCCAATCATGGAGTGCTCCTTGCGGCAGATACAGGGGAAAACACGTATTTTACTCTGGTCTTTGACCATTTCCGCGGCCATTTCATGGGGCAGGATTTCAAGGGAAGCGTCAACGCTGCGATTGACCGGGATGGTCCGAAGCTGCGGTGATTTTTTCCAGGTGTCGAAATTAACAAATTCGGGAATGTATTCATTCATGTCCCGGATCAATTCTTTGTCCAGTGTATTGACCTGGTATTCCCAAATACCAATCACATATTGGGTGGCCATATATAAGGCCGGTTTATCCGGGAACTCGATGCTGAAAAGCAACCCTTTGTCGACCATCTCCCTAAGCTTTTGCTCTGTTTCATCGGTATTCATTCCGGCACGAAGCGCGATAACCTTTGCTTTCTCAGGAATGATTGTGGTGTGCAGGGCAAGCTCAGCCTGTTCGGGTGTAAACAGTCGTTTCAGAATCCGCAATTCCACACCGCTTTCTGTTGCCGGAAAGCCTGCAGGAAGGTCATCAAGATGCAAAGCCAGTTTCTTATAAATTTCAGTGTTCATGGTTTCCTTTTTTTAATTTTTTTTATTTGAAAAACCTTTTGCCGGATTTGGCCATATTTTTTATAATTTGTGCCGGTTGAAAATGGGGTTTATCGTCATCCGCAAGATGATCCAGACGGGACAGGATCACATCCGCCCCTTTTGAATCAATATAATGAAATGGACCTCCAATAAAAGGCGGAAAACCCAATCCCAGCACAGCTCCAATATCACCATCATCCGGGGATGAAATCACACCTTCCTGCAGGCAAAGGGCGGCCTCGTTGACCATTGCAAGGACCAGGCGGTTTTTAATTTGCGACACTGCCGGCGGTCTTAACGCGGTATCTGAAAAAAATGAATAAATATTGTGATTGATTCTCTTTTTCTTCTTCCTCGCTTCAGTGTATTTATAAAATCCCCTTTGGCTTTTTCGTCCCAGGCAGCCGGCCCCAAGCATTCTTGAAGTGACATGACTGAGTTTCCAGCGGTCGGAAAATGATTTTCCCAAATCGTTCGCGACCCGCGCGATGACGTCAAGGCCGACTTCATCCATCAAAGCTGCCGGGCCTATCGGATAACCAAAATCTTTCATGGTTTTATCGATGATATCAATTCGAGCACCCTCTGCGAGAAGAAGAAGTGCTTCATTCAGGTAAAGCGCGAAAATACGCGTGGTATAGAATCCCGGTTCATCTTTGACCTGGATAACAGATTTGCCCTGAGCGGCCGCAAGGGATCGGGCTTTATTTACTGTTTGCTCAGACACTGATTTGTGCGCCACGAGCTCTAAAAGAGGCATTTTATGCGCGGGTGAGAAGTAATGCATCCCGATCACCCTTTCAGGGTGAAGTGCTTTTTCTGCTATTTTTGAAATCGGCAGGGCGGATGTGCAGGAGGCAAAAACTGCTTCAGGTGATATTATTTTTTCCATTTCAGCAAGGACGCGCTGTTTCAATTCAAGATCTTCATATACCGCTTCAATGATGAAATCAGAATCGGCAATATCATTTTTATCCATGGTGGTTTTAAATGATGCCAGACGTTTTTTTTGCTCATCTTCTGTAATCGCCTGTGATCGGACCTGTTTTTTTAAGCCGGTTTTGATCCGGTCTTCAGACCGTTCAAGCGCTTCTTTTAAATTGTCCTGTACGACTACCGGGTGAAGGGAAAGACTGGTCGAAGCAATATCCGAACCCATCAGGCCGGCCCCGATTACAGCAATGCTGTCAGGAGGTAAGAACCCATCGGGTTGAGTTTTCAATCCCTGTGATGTTAAAAATAGCCACACCAGGGCGCGACACTGTGGAGTTGCGAAGAGTTCACCAATATCTTTTATCTCTTGTTTTAATGCTGCTTTTGTTCCATTTTTTATACCGGTTTCCACACAGTCGATAATTTTCAGCGGCCCGGGATAATTCCCCCGTGTTTTTAAAATTACTTTTTTTCGAAGTTTATTAAATACAAATTTGCGAGCCGGCGGAAGTGAAACAATGGATTCCATAAAAGATCTTTTTTTCTTCCGATGCTTCTTATTCTTATGGCTGAGTACCAGGGCGATCTCAATGGCACGGTCTAACAGGCTTTCATGCGGGGTCACTTCATCAACCAGGTCCATACCAAGTGCTTTTCGTGCGCGTATGTGCCGCCCGGTCAGCATCATCTCAAGACCCCTGAAAAGTCCCACGCGATCTGGCAGCCTTTGTGTCCCGCCCGCCGCGGGCAGGATGCCCAGTTTGACTTCCGGTAATCCGAATACTGTTTTGGGGTGATCAGTAGCCAGGATAAACCCGCAGGAGAGAGCCAGCTCCAGTCCCCCGCCAAGGGCTGCGCCATGAATGGCTGCAACCAGAGGCTTGGGACAATTGTAAAATCGAGAAAAAAGTCGGCTATATGCCCGGTCAACTCTTATGACAAGATTTGGATCATCTATCAAAGAAAAGAGTTTGATATCTGCTCCGGCGATAAATGTATTTTTTTTTGCCGAGATAAATACCATGGCCCGGACAGCAGGATTCTCTAAAAGAGGGACAATCTTTTCGGCAAATTCCAGCAGCAGATCGGGTGTCAACGTATTAACAGTCCGCTCTTGATCATCAATGCTCACAACAGCTATACCATTTTCAAGCTGCTTTATTTTTAATTCGTCCATATGCGCCTCATCACCGAAGTACTTTGCGGTCAACCTTACCGGCTGCAGTCATCGGTATTTCATCGATAATTTCGATCAGTTTCGGTTTTTTATGTGCACCGAGTTTCTCCCTGCAAAAGGTGTTGATTTCATCAATTATTTCTGTTTCGGATTTATCTTTCCAGTCATCGCTCATCTGGACGATCAGTTTGACCATCTCACTTCCGGGCCGATCCGGATCATCGACACCGACCACCGCGCATACTTTGACTGCGGGGTGGTTGTAGAGTTTTTCTTCAACTTCACGTGGGAAAACCTTGAATCCGCTGACGTTTATCATGTCTTTGGAACGGTCTACGATACTGATATAACCGTCAGAGTCCATAACGGCAATATCGCCGGTATGAAGCCAGGTTTTACCGTCATGCTGACGCATTGCATTCGCTGTTTCTTCAGGTTTGTTCCAGTAACCTTTCATAATCTGGGGACCGCGTACGATCAGTTCCCCCTTTTCACCCTGGGGTACCTGGGTATCACCGGTGAGGATATCCACGAGTCTGATTTCAGTATTCGGAACGGGAATACCCACGCTTCCTGTTTTTTTTGTTCCCTTAACCGGATTCATGGTCACAAGGGGGGACGTTTCAGTCAGCCCATAGAGTTCCACCACCTTATCGGCTCCGATCACGGACTCAAGCTTTTTTAAGGGCTCAACAGGATACGGAGCGGCGGCGGCGGTGGCAAAGCGGACCGATGAAAAGTCAAGATCTTTAAAACCGGGAGTATCTAAAAGAAGCATGTAAAGTGACGGCACATTATTTATAAAATGAGGTTTGTACCTGGCAATTTCTTTAACAATATGTTTGGTATCCCGGGGATTGGGTATTAATATCTGTGTTGCGCCGAGCCATATGGTTGCAACAAAAGAGCATTGACCGCCGATATGGAAATATGGATAACCTGAACATGAAACATCCGTGCCTATATTCATATCAAACCAGGTATTCCAGAATAAAGCCTGACTCAGAATGTTGCGGTGGGTCAGCATGGCGCCTTTTGGAGTACCTGTGGTGCCGCCGGTGTACTGGAGGAGGTGAATATCATCCGCGTGGATATCTACCCGGGGCGGATTCGGTTCATGTTTTTTTAGAAGCGGCATAAATTTGATCACATCTTTGCCGGGTATGGGTTTTACATTACCGGTTGGAACCTTTTTCAGCAGTGCGGCCATGATTTGTTTAAACCTGGGTAAAAAATCGAGGATACCCGTGGAAACGATAAATTTAAGTTCCGGTAATTGGTCAATAACCGGTAAAAGGCGATGTTCATAAATTGGATCCAGTGTGACAAGAGCTTTTGCACCGGAATCTTTGAGCTGGAATGCCATTTCATCGGCCAGGAGAAGTGGGGAAATTCCGGTTATCCAGCAGCCCATTTTTGTCGCACCCAGCTGGGCGATAAGATATTGGGGAAGATTCGGTAAATTAATGGCCACGACATCATTTTTACCGATATCCCGGTCCGACAGCGCCCGGGCAAAACGATCAGCGGCATTAAACATTTTTTCAAATGTCCACATTACCCCATGAAAATGGAAGGCCGGTCTGTCCGGGAAACGTTTTCTGATCCTTTCATAACCGGCAGTTACCGGTTCATCCGGAATATGAAGACTGGTTTCGACACCTGGATCATAGGACTTTAGCCATGGCTTGCTGTCATAGATTTCCATTGCAGTATTTTCCTGTATTTGAGTTAATAAAACGTTACGGACCGCAGACCCCCCTGGCAATCGCGCGTGCGATTGAGTTTTGAGTTAATAATTCTGAATTTTGAGTTGAAGGAACCCTAAATTCTAAATCGAATTTAATCCTTGAAACGATAATTTATCACTCAATATTCATAATTTCCACTCTGGAGGCAAGGTTTAAAAAACACCTTAAACGCTTGTACTGCTAAATACTAAAAAATTCAATAAATCATTACCCGATTGATTGAAAATCTTAGGAATACTGCCTGATTTAAATAAGATAGAGCAAAGCGGCATCATTATTCGATCAGCCGTCGCCGAGGTTATGGCCTGACAAGTGTTCAACGCTCATTACTGGGTACCCGCAAGAGGCACCCCTACACTAAAAAAAGACGATTGCGATACCGATACCGACCCCGAATTTCGATTGAGCACGTTATTATAGCCCCATAAATTTAGCCGCAATGCCCTTCATAATTTCATTGGTACCGGCAAAAATGGACATCACGCGAATGTCGCGCCAGAAGCGGGCAATCGGATATTCTTCATAATATCCGTAATTACCGAACAAATCCATGCACCCGTCGGCCACACGTTTGGCCATATCGGTGACCCATGCCTTTGCCATGGAGACTTCGATGGGTACTTTAATCCCCTCAATATGATCCGCGATCAGTTTGTCTGTAAATGTGCGGCCCAGTTTTATTTCTGTGAGCATATCAATTATTTTATGCTGGGTTGCCTGGTACTTGGAAAGTGGTTTTCCTGATTCATTATGGTTTTTACAAAAATCGATTGTTAAATCGATCATAATTTCAGCCGCGGTCAGGGCACCCACAGTACAAACCAGCCGTTCGGGCTGGAGTTTATCCATGAGCATCAGAAAACCGCCCCCTTTTTGTCCCAGCCGGTTTGTGACGGGTATGCGGCAGTCTGAAAAAAACAGCTCCGCGGTATCCTGACTGCGCCATCCCATTTTATCCAGTTTGTTTCCCTTTTTAAAACCCGGTGTGGAAGCATCCACCAGGTATAAATCAAGGGCGTTATAAGGATCGTCGATATCCGGATCCTTTGCCGCGACGATGACCAGATCACAATTGATCCCGCAGCTGATAAAGGTTTTTTGACCGTTTATAATGACTTCATCCCCCGCCCTGGTCGCGGTGGTCGATATGGAAGTGAGATCGCTCCCCGCACCCGGTTCGGTCATACCCACAGCAGTAATAATATCTCCTGAAATACAGCCGGGAAGGTATTTTTGCTTTAATTCTTCAGAAGCATAGGATGTAATGTACGGAACAATTATATCACTGTGAAGGGGAGTGAGCAGACCGAATTGACGGGTATGTATCATTTCTTCGATCACGATTATGGAATACAAAAAATCAGCTCCGGCCCCGCCATATTTTTCCGGAACACTCGTGCATAAAAATCCCTGTTCCCCGGCCTTTTTCCAGGCTTCACGAGGCACAATACCTTCCTGTTCCCATTGATCCGCGAAAGGAACCACTTCTTTTCCCAGGAATTTCCTTAACGTTTCGCGGAATGAATCATGTTCTGCTGAATATTTTAGTATTTCCATTGTTCATGCAGCCTTGCTGAATTCGGTTTTGTTTATGTTTTATACAGTCCCACAATAGCGATACTGGCCACGCTCATAAATGGAACTCCGCCAAGATTGTGGGTGAGACCGAAACGCGGGTTTTCAAGCTGCCGGTCCTGCGCCCGGCCGTTTAACTGCAGATACATTTCATACAGCATGCGAAGTCCCGAAGCCCCGATGGGATGGCCAAAACATTTGAGGCCCCCGTCAATCTGTGCCGGAATTTTTCCATCACGGTTGTACATTCCATCCAGTGTATCCTGCCATGCATGACCCCGCTCGGATATGTGAAGATCTTCGTAGGTCACAAGCTCTGTGATTGAGAAACAATCGTGCAGCTCCATCATTGAAATTTCTTCTTTTGGGTCTGTGATTCCTGCTTCTTGATATGCTTTTTTACTTGCCTTTGATGTGGTGGGAAAATAAGTGCCGTCCCAGTCATTGAATGACATTTCTTCCCCGTTACTTAAGGCCAATTGGAGGGCTTTTACGGTGACCGGGTTTTTAATGCCAAGCTCCCTGGCTTTTTGTACTGTTGTCACGATCGCGCAGGCCGCACCGTCGCTCACACCGCAGCAGTCAAAAAGGCCGAGCGGGTGAGCAATGATCGGGGATGCCATAACCTGATCAATTGTCACTTTTTTTCTGAGATGGGCTTTGGGGTTGTTTAAACCGTTTTCATGGCTTTTAACAGAAACGTGCGCAATGGCCCGTTTAAGATCCTGATCTTTAATACCATATTTGGCAGCATAGGCTGTGGCAAGCTGGGCGAATGCACCGGGCGCGGAGATATTGGGATACCAGAGCCAGTTAAGGGGTCCCATATTTGAGCCGGGGTTGGGAAGACCGCCATACCCGGTATCCTTAAGTTTTTCAACCCCAATCGCGAGACAGGTATCATAGGCACCGGAAGCGACCGCGTAAACCGCGCCCCTGAATGATTCCGTACCGCTGGCGCAGTAATTTTCCACACGGGTGAACGGAACATAGTCAAGGCGAAGGGCCATGGCCGCACCCAGGGCGCTTTTGCCCAGGCTGACTTCTTCAAAGCAGTTACCCACCCAGGCCGCCTGTATTTCTTTTTGATCGATCCCGGCGTCTTCGACGCATTCCGTAAATGCTTCCACGATCAATTCTTCGGCACCCATGTCCCATCGTTCGCCAAATCGGGAGCAGCCCATTCCGATGATTGCCACTTTGTCTCTGATACCGTCAGTCATATTTTCCTCCGGGAAATTTGTGTATTTGAAAATCCCTTGTTTACCGCCTTAAAGAGTTTGAGATGTAAGGGTTCAAGGATTCAAGGGGCCAAGGGTTCAAGTGAAATGCGGGAAGTAATGCATCGCCCCGCCGGGGAAATAATACTCGAACCCTTGACCCCTCGAACCCTTTGTTATTTAAATCTTTCAGAATTTAAATAACTTATCAATAAGCTGTGACTTCATGATGTCCCCCTCAATTTTCAGTTTTCCGCTGGTATAGGCGGTTATCGGATTAAGACCGCCTGACATCAGGGAGATGAAGTCTTCATCATTCATCTTTATAACCGTATCCGGGGTTTCATGTGTGCCTTCCTGAATGGTACACGTTTGATTTTTAATAACAGAATACCATTCTCCGCCTCCGGGACCGCTGATGTTATACTGAAAGACCACGTCGATGCCTTCTGCTGCTTCCTCCTGAAACATGTCAGTCATTTTGTCGAATATGTTTTGTACGGTCGGTTTTGATGAATCATTTTTAACTCCAGCTTTTTTTTCATTGTCAGGATTGAAAGCCTCAAGCATGGGATTCAAAGAACTTGTTACATCGTCATATTCCCTGATGTCTGAGAGATCATTAATGTCTTCCCATTTGCGATGTATTTCTTCAAGTTCAGGCGGTTTTTTGCCGTCACCCACAGCGATGCCGGAACCGGTACTGATCGCCGCCCTGTTAAAATATCCCCCGCCCGCGTTAACGATAATACCTGTTTCCGTGCATTTTTCAGAGCAAAGATAGATGACCATGGGTGTTACAAATTCGGGACTGAGCTTTTCAAAAAGATCCGGCGGAATGATATCCCGGGTCAGCCTTGTCCCCGCGATCGGGGCAATGGTGTTGATTTTTATCCCTGCTTTTTCACCTTCGATTCTAAGTGTGTTCATAAAACCGACCAGGCCCAGTTTGGCAGATGAGTAGTTGGTTTGCCCGAAATTACCGTAAAGCCCGGCTGCGGAAGTGGTTAGGACGATGCGACCGTAACCCTGTTCCCTCATTTTTATAAAAGCCGGCCGTGTCACATGGTATGCGCCGTTGAGATGTACATCCATAACAGGCTGCCACATGTCCGGTTCCATTTTTGCCAGGGTTTTGTCTCTTAATATACCCGCATTGTTAATCAATATATCGACCCGGCCCCAGAGCTTAACAGCCTGATCAATAATTGCCCTGCCGCCTTCGGGTGTGGACACGGATTCGTGATTGGCCGCGGCTTCTCCGCCCGCGTCCGTGATTTCTTTTACAACCAGATCCGCGGAACTGGAAGAAGATCCGGTTCCATCCGTCGATCCGCCGAGGTCGTTTACAAGCACTTTGGCTCCCCGCCTGGAAAGCTCTATGGCGTATGCTTTGCCCAGGCCCGCGCCGGCACCTGTAATCACAGCCACCTTGCCGTCAAATCTTATGGTTTGATCGGATTCCGGTGATTCGGTTTGTCCCGGTTCAGGGATCGCTTTCCAGAAATAGCCGCTGAACCCGCGTTCCCGGTCAACGTAGCGCTTTCTGAAGCTAAGGGTTACAGGCTGCCCCACAGCGACATCATCCATCTCACAATCCGTAAAATCTGCCATGTACCGGCCGCCGTCTTCAAATTCCACCATACCGTATATTGCAGGCGGATCAACCGATACGGCCAGAAGATCCCCTGTGAAACTTTTTACATATGCAGGTTTATCCGCGAATTCATAGGGCTGTTGAGTATCTTTTTTTCTACAGGCAGGGTTAATACAGATATCTGCTTTGGGGAACTGGGGAGTACCGCAATCAGTGCAGCGGCCTCCGACCATGCCCAGGAGCATATCGCGTTTTCGCCAGAGCACGGTCATGGCCGTCTGGGTGGGAGCTTCTGCCCGGATACCCATTTCTGTATCAATAAGATCACGGAACTTGAGGAATTTTGTATAGCTTGAAACCGTTTTACCGTTTTTAAGGCACCCGGATACACCGTTTCGTTCAGGCAGATCTTTAATGGCATCTGTTACTTTAAAGAGCAGCGCGTCGCTTCCCTGGCCAAAGCCCGCGGCAAGTATTGTGTCGCCGGGGGATGCTTTTTCCAGTGCTGTGATTAACATCATCAGGGGATGCGCGGCACCGGTTTCACCGCACACATCATGCATATTGTTGATGATTTTTTCAGGGGAGGCGCCCAGTTTGGCAGCGATTTTGCTGTGTTCGGCAGCAAAAAAACAGGGAAAGGCAAAATGGTCAACATCATCCATGGTCATTGAAAGTGTGTTAAAAAGACCGTTGACCGCTTCCGGAATAATGTTTGAGTAACCCTGGTCACGGGTCCATCGTTCTTCCCACATGTAATCGAAATCGCTGTCAGATCCACGGTAATGGTCAACAAAATCATGGGTCACCGTATAAGAACCCAAATATTCCGCGATGACATTGTCCCGTCCGGTAAGGACCGCGGCAGCGCCGTCACCAAACCACATTTCATAAAAGTAAGCGGTTTTGGCTTTTCGTTTATCGGTGGCGGCTACCAGGGCCTGTTTTTTTCCCCGGTTTTTCACTACCTCAAGCGCCTGCACAAGACCGATGGTACCGGCACGAACAGAAGATGTGATGTCTGCGGCAGACACCTGGTCATGAAGGTTCAGGGCGGTTTTAAGAATACCCGCGTTAAGGCGGTCGTTAAAGGGCAGTGTTGTTGAGCAGAGAAATATGGAGTCAACTGATTGTTTGTCCATATTTTTTAGACAGTCCGTTGCCGCGGCAACGGCCATGGTGAGGCTGTCTTCGTCCCAGTTACAATAGGAACGCTCTCCCTGGGCAACCATTACAATCGCCGGGGCAAACCAGCCCATGTTTTCTACAATACTCATTCGGTTTAACCTGAGTTTTGGTATATGTGCGCCGTATGATGTGATTCCGATCATGGATATACTCTCCCTTGTAATAAATCCACTTCTAGAACTTAAATAGTTTATCAATCAGTTGAGATTTTATTATGTCGCCCTCAATTTTCAGCTTGCCGCTGGTATAAGCTGTCATGGGGTTGAGCTTGCCTCCCATCAATGCCAGAAAATCATCATCGTTCATCTTGATGGTCGTCGTGGGGTTTTCATGTTTACCCTGATCAACCGTACAATTCTCTTTACTGATTACAGAATACCACTCTCCGCCATTGGGGCCGCTGATGGTATACTGGAATATTGCATCCACACCTTTTGCGGCATCGGGCTGGAAGGCATCCGGCATTTTTTCAAAAATAGCAGCCACAGTGATTTCAGGGCATCCGGCAGTTTCACCCGCATCGATACTTTCAGGATTAAAGGCATCCAGCATTGGTGACAGGGCGGACGTGGCATTGAAGTATTCTTTGGGCGGATCCATTGATTTGATGGATGCCATTTTTAAAGCAATCTCTTCAGGAGTCGGCGGGGTTTGACCATCACCGATCACGGCACCGGGTCCGGTAACCACGGCTGCCCGATTAAAATATCCCATCCCCGCGTTATAAACATTTCCCGATACCGGACATAGCTCCGAGCACAGGTACAGTACGATCGGTACCACGAACTCGGGTTTGAGCTTTTCAAAAAGGTCCGGCGGAATGACTTCCCTGGTGAGCCGTGTGCCGGCGATCGGGGCAATGGTATTCACCTTAATACCGGCATTTTCACCTTCGATTTTAATACTGTTCATTAATCCGATAAGCCCCATTTTGGCTGATGAATAATTGGACTGACCGAAATTGCCGTAGAGTCCGGCCGCGGATGTGGTAAACACGATGCGGCCGTAACCCTGCTCTTTCATCTTTACATATGCCGGTTTTGTGACGTGAAATGCTCCGTTCAGGTGTACATCCATTACAGACTTCCATGTATCGGGTTCCATTTTTGCCAGCGTCCGGTCTCTTAAAATACCTGCATTGTTAATCAGTATGTCGACCCTGCCCCAGAGTTTAACAGCCTTGTCAATGACGGCCCTGCCGCCTTCGGGTGTGGCCACGGAATCATAACTGGCAGAAGCTTCTCCTCCCGTGTTTTTAATCTCCTTTACAGCAAGGTCCGCGGCAGAGGAAGAAGATCCTGTACCATCCGGCGCGCCGCCAAGGTCGTTGATCAGTACTTTGGCCCCCCGTCTGGAAAGTTCCAGGGCATAGGCTTTTCCAAGACCCGCACCAGCGCCTGTAATCACTGCGACTTTCCCGTCAAAGTTTATATCTCCGAGTTTTTTTCTTCGCGCCTGTTCACCGCTGCTGAGCCATTCCACCTTCCCCAGATCGAGGATGACATCCTGGGTTTCCGCATTGATCGTGCGAAAGACAGCTTCATTTTCACCGGTTTTCCAAATTTGGGTCTTTATGGGTGTGCCCGGATAAACCGTTTTTGAAAAGCGAACCCTGAAACGGTTCATACGCTCGGGATTTCCCGGGAATAGATGTTTGATTACAGCCCGGCAGGCATAACCGTGTGTGCAGAGTCCGTGCATGATTGGTCTTTCAAAACCGCTTTGTTTCGCGTATTCGGTGTCGATATGAAGGGCGAATATATCCCCTGAGAGTCTGTAGAGTAATGGCTGATTTTTGGTGGGGACGGCATTTTCCGTATAATCGGGTTCTCGATCCGGAATTTTTATTGTTTCCTTTGGACCGGGGTCGCCGCCGAAACCGCCGTCTTTGCGGCAAAACAGCTTGAATATATTTGTGTAGAGTTTTTGACCGTTTAAATGGAAGGTGTTGGCCTCGGCGATTACAATGGCGCCTTTGTCTTTCCCCTTATCATAGATATCGGTAAGCCGGCCTTCTGTTGTGAGTGTCCCCTCAGGCGGAATGGGGTTGTGAAAAATTATATCCTGTTCCCCGTGAAGAATACCTGAAAGATCCACTTCTGCCTTTATGGCTGTTTCAGCCAGAAAATCGAAGATACTGGCGATGGAAAAACTCGGTATGACCTTGAGACCGTCTTCCCAGACATATTCAAGGTCATCAAAGCCCGCACCCACACCCAGGGCATAAAGAACCGGGTCTTTCCATGTGTATTCTTTAACCAGCGGGCCGATTTTTTTCCCAATGGCGTTCAGGTTGAGGGTCATTTGTAAACCTCCGGTTTAAGTTTTGAGTTATAAATTATTAGTTTTAAGTTGAAGCATTTAAATTGATTTATTGTCCGTTCATTCATAACTTGAAACTCAAAACTCATAATTTTTCTTGGTCTGCACCTTCTTGAAAGTTTTGAAATCACATTTATTTGGGTTTAATTCAACATCCATATAAAAAAGACAAAGCCAAGCTTTTCCTCATTCAATGTTCATTTTCTATTTGTTCTTCCCTGTAAAGGCGGGGATCAAAATGAATTTTAACGTTTTTTTAACCTCGGCCATGTAGTCGTTTTTTTCCAGTTCAACCATTTTGCGGAAAAAGTGTTCGCCTGAGATAAAACTGTGAATTGAATTCATAATTGCCAGGACCTGAAGGCGGACACGGCCGGGAACATCATCCGTCGACCGACACAACTCCATGGACCGTGCAATACCTGAAACAAATTCGGGAATTTCAACATTAATTAATTTTTTACCTCGGGTTTTCCCGAAGTATTGAAAAAGGACCAGGTTTGAAATTTCAGGGTGTCTGAAAAGAAAATCAGTCATCAAATCTATGGCAATATCCATTCGATCCGGAAGGGGCCGGCCATGAATAATACCCTCAACCTCAACCAGTTTTTGTCGTAGATCTTCATTAATATCTACAATGACAGATTCATACAGGTCTCCCTTTTCACCCCAGTGATAATACAGGGTTGAAATATCGATGCCCACTTCCTGTGCGATCATTCGTGTGGTGGTTCCGTGAAAGCCGTACTCACCAAATACCCGACGGGCTTTCTTCAGGATTTTGGCTTTCATCGAATTCGGGGCTTTACGGGCTTTTTCCAGCGGTGTCGCCATGTTATACCATTTCCAGTGTTTGTTTCCATCAAATGATGGAGATCATAAACTTTTTTTCCCATCCATGTCAATAAAAAAAACTGACTGATCGAATGATGGGAATTATTATACGGGACTTGTTTTCAGTTCATCCTGATTTCTTGACATGTCGGTGGTTTTTGAGTAAAATTATAATTAGAAATCAATCTCTTACCGCTTCAGATATTTGAAAGGAACAGCAACGTATGACATTCAAAAACAGGCTTATCATTGGCGCATTGGGGCTTGTCATAATGATAATCGTTGGGTCAATCGTCATTGTATCACTGACTGTCCATAAGCAAAACAAATTGATCACATCTGATTCTTTAAAAAGGGCTTTAACAATTGTTCACTATGAATTGGAAAATATAAAAAATAAAAGCATTAATGATTCAAAACAGATGATCCTGAATGGGGAAATCGGCCGGGATTTAAGATTGATTAGTTCCTACGAGGGACGCCCGGATGGTTACCAGATGGCCCGGTATACCCATCAAAGCATGATTGAAGATCTGTATAAGGTGATGCTGGTACACAAATTTTACCAGGCGATTGTTCATGACGCTAACGGGAAGCTGATTGTGTTCGTGAATATTGAGGGTGAAAAAACTCAAATGGGCTTTCCATTTAAAGACGATGAAAAAGATGTCTTTTTATTTGCAGTCATTAAAACAGGGGATGAAATAAAAGAAGAATCTTATAAAATCGTTGAAACATTGCCTTTTGAACAACTCATAATGACCGCCAAGGTATACAGCAGAGAATCTGACGGGTTTGAACCGGATGAAAAAAGTATCAGAATTGTTACACGGGTTCCATCCATTACTGAGGTTTTTGATATTGATAAAAAGAAACGGGAAAATCAGGTCGTGGGAATGCTGACAGTAAAACAAATAATCAGAAAGGACTTTGCAGATAGAATATCCAGGCTATCCGGGACAGAGGTTAATATTTTTTCAAAAACAGGATCCGGAATAGGTACCCTGGAAGAGTTTGATTTTTTCAATATTGCGGCGTTTCAGGATTTGAAAACAAATACAAAATCAACGGACTCGAATGAGTTCTTTGATGAAGTTACAATTGGCGGGAAAGATTTTGCCAGGGTCATTTTTCCTGTTGAAGAAAATTCTCAAATAATCGGTGCAATCGTACTTCTATCCTCATATGAGAAAACCCAGATTAATACATATCAGTTGATTGTTCTGTTAACTATCATGGCATTTCTTTTTGTTTTGATCGCCTTTGCGGCTGTATTCTTTTTCTCAAAATCCATGTTCAAACCAATATCAGAAGTTGTGACCGGCCTAAAAAATATCGCGGAAGGGGAAGGCGATCTTACGATGAGACTGGATATAGCGGGTAAGGGCGAAATCGGGGAACTTGCCAAATGGTTTAATATTTTTATTGAGAAGCTCCAGACGATTATTAAAAATATCATGGGAAATGCTGATGAACTGGAATCTTCTTCCGGAAATCTTTCAGCACTTTCAGGTCAGATGTCAAAGGTTGTTGATGATATGTCCTCAATATCCAATGTGGTTACCGCGTCAGCCGGGGAAATGAGCACAAGTATCATTTCTGTTTCCGCGGCCATGGAACAGGCGGCAACAAATGTGAACCTTGTTGCAACCGCGGCTGAGCAGATCACGTCTTCTGTTAATGAAATTGCTCAGAATTCAGAAAAAGCGCGAAATATTACCGGTCAGGCGGTTGTCCAGGCCCGAAGTGTTTCGGATATGGTGGAAGAGCTTGGTCGGGCAGCCCATGAAATCGGTATGGTTACTGAGACCATCACCGAGATTTCCGAACAGACCAACCTGCTTGCGTTAAATGCCACGATTGAAGCGGCTCGGGCCGGTGACGCGGGTAAGGGATTTGCGGTAGTTGCCAGCGAAATAAAGGAACTCGCGACACAAACTGCGGCCGCCACCCAGGAAATTAAGGGAAAAATAAGTACCAACCGTGAATCGACTATCAGAACCGTAAAGGAGATTGAGCAGATCACCAGCATCATTAATGATATCAATGATATTGTGTCAACGATTGCTGCAGCTGTTGAAGAACAGGCTGTTACCACGAGAGAAATCGCAGATAATGTATCCCAGGCGTCGACCGGGATACAGGAAGTCAGTGAGAATGTGGTTCAAAGCTCCGCGGTTGCCGGTGAAATCGCCCAGGATATTTCCGATGTAAATATTTCGGCCAATGAAATATCAAAAAGCGGTACCAATTTAAGTAAGAGTTCAAAAGATTTATCTGAACTGGCGGCGCGCTTAAAAGAAATGGTCGGCAAGTTCAAGGTGTAAGAAATAATCAAGTGTAATCTACCTTAAGGTGTATAACATTGAATATCAAACTGCGATTGCTGTTTAATGATCGTCTTGGGATTGTCGCGGACATTTCCTCTCTTATCGCCGAGAAAAATCTTAATATCATTTCCATGGAAGTGGAGAGAACGGCGGATATGGCAGATGTATATCTTGAGGCTGAAAAAGAAAATGCAGAAATAAACCGGGAAGAAGTATTTGAGATTCTTGGGAAAATTTCCGGTCTTTCGGAGATCCGTTTTATTAAAACCCTTCCCAGGGAAGAGAGGGAAAACAGGTCCCGTGTGGTGCTGGACAATGTGAGCGATGGTGTGATTTCCATAGATAAAAACGGGAGGATCACGACGATTAACCGGGTTGCCGGCAGGATTTTCAGCCGAAACCGAAAAGAAGCCATTGGTCGGGACATTAAAGAGCTCAATCTGCCTGATTTTGATATACTGGATTGTTTGAACGGGAAAAAATTCAGCAATGTAAAGAAGAATATCATCAACGAAAAGGGACGTTTCCAGTTTTTTGCCACGGGAAGACCCATATATGATTCTTCAAAGCGTATTGTGGGTGCCGTGGAGATCGGCAGAGATATGCAGGAAATCAAGATGCTGGCCCAATCTATTTCCGAGCCCAGCCAGATTACATTCAGTGATATCATTGGTAAAACACCGGCCATTAAAGCGGCCATATCCTTTGCCCAAAAAATTGCCGATACCGGTTCAATCGTATCGGTTCGGGGTGAAAGCGGGACCGGTAAAGAGTTGTTTGCCCGCACCATACATACAGCCAGCGGCCGTACAGGGTCTTTTGTGCCGATCAACTGCGCGGCCCTGCCGGAATCATTACTCGAGAGTGAGCTGTTCGGTTATATGGAGGGGGCTTTCACCGGAGCCCGAAAGGGAGGTAAACCCGGTCTGTTTGAGCTTGCGAAAAACGGCACGGTATTTCTGGACGAAATCGCTGAAATGCCGCCGGGACCCCAGGTAAAAATATTGAGACTGATCCAGGAAAAACGGGTCCGAAGGCTTGGCGGAGAGAAAGAAATTTCCATTGATGTCCGTATTCTTACCGCCACAAACAGGAACCTGGAACGAATGGTAGAGGAGAAAAGTTTTCGGCAGGATCTGTACTATCGAATCAATGTTCTTCCCATACATATTCCTCCGTTAAAAGAGAGAAAAGATGATATTCCGCTGCTGGTTGAGCATTTCCTTTTCCAACTGGCATCACAGTTAAAAAAAGATCTTCAGGCGGTGACCCGGGAATCATTAAATAAATTATACAGCCATGATTGGCCCGGCAATATCAGGGAACTGAAAAACGTCATTGAACGGGCGGCCATTCTCTGTGATTCGAGCAAGGTTGAGGTTGAGCATATCCTTTTCAGCTTTGAAATTGGAAAAAACATAAAAAATATGAAAAACCGGCGTTATTTGTCCGGAGATAAAGGGCAGTCTCTCAAATCGCTTGTAAATGATCTTGAGCGAAGAATTATTACCGATACCTTGAAAATCTCAGCAAGTATTCGAAAAGCCTCAAAAACATTGGGAATTTCTCATACAGCTCTATTAAATAAGATTAAAAAGTACGATATTCCACCGGAAACAAAATGAACCGGTGGTAATAAAACGTACCATTGGCAATATTTATTTTATAATCAACCGGATACGTCTCAAATGAATGATATAGTGGTTTGTTTTCTTGCCAGATATCACCCATTCCCTTCCTTCAGTAACCCCTCTATCATGCGTTAAACCATCGATTTACTTTAGTCACTATCAATGGGTAAATTCTATAACTATCTGTAAATAAATATAAAAATGAATCAAATCTTTTAATGCATCTCCCGATAAACTATTAATTATCATGGAGGTGTATCGATGGCATGGATATTGCTACTAAACGAGGGGTTATATGACGATTGCTGATAAATGAAAGCGATGTAAAAAGACAGTTTTAAAGTATATTTTTATCATTTCATCGATACATTTAAATTAGAAATTTTGCATGGGAGGAAGAAAAATGATTGTAGGAATTCTGAAAGAAATTAAAACCGAAGAAAATCGCGTATGCATGACACCCATAGGGGTAGAGGTCATGAAGCAGAACGGGCATACGCTTCTTGTTGAAGTGAGCGCCGGTAAAGGAAGCGGATTCGATGACAAAGCATATGTTGATGCCGGTGCTGAAATGGTTGAAACCGCAAAAGAGATATTTGATCGTTCAGACATGGTCATGCATGTTAAGGAACCCCTTTCTGCGGAGTATGATTTAATCAGGGAAAACCAGATTGTGTTTACCTATCTCCATTTGGCCGCGGCAAGGGAGTTGACAGACGTTCTGATCAAAAGCAATTCAATCAATATTGCCTATGAAACCATTCAAAAAACTGACGGTTCACTGCCTCTTCTGACCCCGATGAGTGAAGTCGCGGGACGTATGGCGATTCAACAGGGTGCAAAATACCTGGAAATGGCTCAAGGCGGACACGGTATTCTTTTGGGTGGTGTACCGGGTGTGGATTCAGGTACAGTGGTTGTGATCGGCGGCGGCGTGGTCGGTGTAAACGCGGCAAAGATGGCCTGCGGCCTTGGCGCCAAGGTCTATCTCCTGGATATGAATCTTGACCGGCTTCGATATTTAAGTGATGTGATGCCGAGTAACTGCTTTTTGCTCATGTCCAGTCCGGCCGTGATCAGGGACCTGGTTACAAAAGCCGATGTGGTGGTCGGTGCTGTACTGATTCCCGGCGCGAAAGCACCCAAGCTGGTGACTCGAAAAATGTTAAGTACAATGAAACCCGGTTCCATTCTGGTTGACGTGGCTATTGACCAGGGAGGATGTTTTGAAACCTCCAAGGCAACCACACACGGGGATCCCATTTATACTGTTGACGGTGTGGTCCATTATTGTGTGGCCAATATGCCCGGTGCTGTAGCCAAGACTTCCACAATGGCTCTGACCAACGCGACCCTCCCTTACGCGGTTGAAATTGCCAACAAAGGCTGGAAAAAGGCCATGAAGGAAAACAAAGAAATCAAACTGGGTGCCAATGTGATCAATGGAAAAGTAACATACAAAGGGGTTTCTGACGCTTTTGGTCTTGATTATACTCCGATCGATGAGCTTCTTTAATTGAAACGGTTTTAAATTATTTTCGCAGTTCGTGTTTTAATACTTTCCATCATGCGAACATATCCAGGTTGATACATACTGAAAGGTGAAACTATGAAATATGTATTACTCATCATACTTATGTTCAACAGCTTCTTCGTGGAGGCAGTCATGGCGCAAAACAAAGGCAATGAGTCAAACACCAGCGAGCTGCAGGATCCCATGAAACCGGACTCAAAAAAAGTTCTTGATGAAAAAGATCTGCAAAAAGCTATAAACGATATTGTCAATCAAATAGAAAAGCTTAAGCCAAAGTATCCGCATTTGAAAAAATTTAATGCGGGTGCTGCCATATACGCAACTTCACTCATCTGGTACCAAAACAATATCTTGCAGAAGCCAAACCCCGAATATGAAAAAGAGATCGCAAAAAGAAAAACCCAGTCCCCTGCAAAAAGACCTTTTCCCGAAAAAACCATATCATACTATCCTGAAAAAGACGGGATCGATCTTTATATCTCATTTACAAGCTATGAAGAGTTTTCTATGGGCCAGAGAATGTGGCTCCCTGACCTTTGGATCGGAAACTTTGCCGTGGAACTGATAGTAAAGGGTGCAGTGACTCCCAAAATCAAGGAAATACGGGAAAGAGTATTAGATATCCTATATAGTGTCAAAAAGCAGATTGAGAAATAAATATCTGGATCCAAAGGGCTCGGGGACCGATGGCGGAGTAAGAAAATTTGTTGCAGGGAATGCACCCGACTTAACTATTCTCCAGGAGGTGGACTGTTTTTAATTACTACAAAGTTCAACTTCTTTTTCTTAGTTTTCTTTATTGCACCGCCTGGGGGCGAACTATTCTTGACGATTGTAAAGCTTGATAAGTCTTGAGGGGTTTTATCGTTATTTCCTCCGGGGGGTGGACTGTTTTTAACCACAGTAAATGCTTTGGTATTATCAACAGTGGATTTAACCTCACCTCCGGGTGTGTATTCTTCTTGACCCCTGACGCATCAGGTTGCCGCTGGGCAGTATCCATTGACCCGGTTGTCGGCTTTACCGGATTTTTAATGATTTTCGAGGATGAAGAAGAAATATCCGATTTGCCTGATGTTTTACCTATAATGACTATTCCTTCGAGTTGCCTGTTGCTGTTAAATATAAAACTATAATTCATGGGAGATAAAATTCGTTTAAAACCATCTTCCAGGGTCAAGTTACTGAACCGAACAGATATTTTTTCTATTAGAAGATCTTCACGGCACTTAAACCAAAGATCTTTTTCCTTACGATTTTCTATGGCCGTGGGTGAACCTGAGTCTGTATTTTCTTTTCCAGTTGAGAAATATCTTTGTCACTATTGGGGAGATTATTCTGGTAACAGTAATCGCAATCTAAACTACAGCGGTGGGTGATCTCGGACCAGAAAAAGGCAATATCCAAATTAGTCCACGGCATGTGCAATGGCTGTCAAGTATGCAATAACCATTGAACTGTTTTTTGCGCCTCCGGGTTCCACCAAACCGTGAAAAACTTTGGCTGAATGTTCATTGTGTGATAAGGTTAACAGTGATTTCGAAACCTCCCATCGAGTCAGATCTCTGTAATTAATAGTGCGTATCTGGGATCCACCCCTACAGGTGATTGGAGGATTTGAATACCGAATATTGATGAACTCGTAAAAAGTCCGATTAGACGGTTTCGTAAAGAGTTCAAATTCAAGGCGTGCAATTTTTGTAATGATGAAGTGTACTTATCGGACCCGCCCTGTTAAAACTGTTTTTTTATTTAACAGGGGAGTTGAATCATTGCAAAATGCAGCGTAACACAGCGGAACGCAGAAGTTGGACTTTTTACGAAACCGTCAATATTGCACCTGAAACCGATAAATTGTTATTTACAATTCAACAGGCAAGCCATTATCGTCCAGGTTGGCCGATAACAGGGTGAAATCACATGGATAATACAAAAAATGGAAACGGCAGTACATCGGGCAGGAAGATTTATCAGAAGATTAAGGAAAATATTGAAAAGGTGATGAAGGGGCAGACCGAATCGATTCGGAAATTACTGGCGGCCTTTGCGGGAGGGGGCCATGTGCTTTTGGAAGATTACCCGGGCACCGGGAAAACCACGCTTGCAAAAGCTCTGACACTTTCGATTGACGCGAAGTTTAAGCGTATTCAGTTTACACCTGATTTGCTTCCATCGGATATTCTCGGTATTTCTGTTTTTAACCAGAAAGATCAATCATTTCATTTCCATGAAGGACCGATTTTTGCCAATATCGTGCTGGCAGATGAGATCAACCGTGCGTCACCCAGAACCCAGTCCGCGTTGCTTGAAGCTATGGGCGAATCACAGGTGAGTGTGGACGGAAAGCGATACAGGCTTGAGGAGTTGTTTTTTGTGGTCGCCACTCAAAACCCGGTTGAGTCCCGCGGGACATACCCGCTGCCGGAAGCACAGATGGACCGGTTTGCGTTGCAGTTTAGTCTTGGTTATGTGTCACCGGATGATGAAGTCACCATTTTGACGGACCAGCTTCAGGATCACCCGGTAGATAAGATTAAAGCATGCGTGACAATCGAGGATGTGAATGAATTAAAACAGCAGGTGAAACAGGTGCGGATCAGTGCTGAGATGAAACGCTATATTGTTGATATCGTGGACGCGACCCGGACAATGGACGGGGTTGAGCTAGGAGCCAGCCCCAGGGCATCTCTCGCTCTGATGAAAGTGTCCCAGGCCCTGGCATTGTTTGACGGGAACGGATTCGTTACACCGGAGCATGTTCAGGAAATAACGATACCTGTGGTGGCTCACAGGATCGTCATGGATCCCCAGGCGCGTTTCTCCGGACGCACCGCGGAAAGGATTGTGAAAGATATCCTTGAATCTGTGAAAGTTCCCTCATGAAAATGACAAAAGAGAGGCAAAAAAGATAAATTTCTCACAGAGGCTCAGAGATCACAGAGGAAATCCATTGATCATCAAACGCGTCTTATATCGAACATATCGTAACATTTACCGGGTAAAGAAATGGTTCCTGCGTCGATTTACCATGGCCGGTGTGTTTGTTTTAATCTGCCTTGCGGCATCCGCCGTGGTTGGGGTCGATACCAAACGGACATTGGTATACCAGGCGTTTACTTTTTTTTTATCCCTGCTTGCGGTTTCCATGGTATCAAGTCTTTTTTTTCGTTTCCGGTTTACCGGTGTAAGGGTACTTCCCAGATTTGGTACGGCAGGGGAGATCGTTGAATATCGTATCACCATAAAAAATAATACCGGTAAAGTTCAAAAAGGACTATTGCTTTTTGAAAATTTTGAAGACCCGCTGCCCGGTTTTAAAGAATTTATCAATACACCCGAACCGGATGAAAATAAACGCAATCTTTATGACCGGACTTTTGGGTATTACAGGTGGCTCTGGCTGATATCAAGAAAGCAGAATACAGAATCAAAGGGATCTGAACTGCCGGCGGTTGAACCCGGCGGCAGTTGTGATGTCACTGTTAAATTTGTTCCGCCCAACAGGGGGGTGATTAAACTGACCGCCCTGACCATCGCACGTCCTGATCCGCTTGGGCTGTTCAATTCCTGTACCACCATACCGCTCCCGAAATCTTTGCTGATACTTCCGAAACGATATATGCTTCCGCCTGTTGGGCTTTCCGGAACAAGGAAATATCAGACAGGCGGTGTGGCCCTGGCTTCTTCCATAGGGGATTCTGAGGAGTTCACATCTTTGAGGGATTACCGTCCGGGTGATCCCATAAGACGGTTTCATTGGAAGAGCTGGGCAAAAACCGGGAAGCCGGTTGTAAAGGAATACCAGGATGAATTTTTTGTCCGGCACGCTTTGATACTGGATACGTTTCAGGAGACCGGTACCAGCGATATTTTTGAAGAAGCGATATCGATCGCGGCTTCTTTTGCTTTTTCAATCCAGACCCAGGAATCACTTCTGGATCTTATGTTTGTCGGGACTGAAGCATACTGCTTTACATCGGGCAGGGGGATTTCACATATCGATAAAATTCTTAAAATATTAGCCTCTGTGATCCCATGTACAGATAAACCGTTTAGCAGCCTGACACCGGTTACGATGAACCGCGCGCATCTTTTAAGCGGATGCATATGCATTTTTCTTTCCTGGGATAAAGAAAGAGAAGACTTTATCAATTTATTAAAAGGGTTTGGGATCCCGGTACTTGCCATGGTCATCACGGGAAACGGGAAAACGAAAGAAAAAATTAAACCGTGGCCAATGAAACATGAACCTGGAAACGTTCTTGAGTTGAAACTGGGGAAAATCCAGGAAGGACTGATGAAATTATGAAGACACCATTTTTTCTCCTCGGTGCTTCACTTCTTTTCTGGGGCTGGTATACCGGACTGCTGGTACTGGCGGGAATCATGCTCCTGCTTTATGAAGGAGCCCGCTTTGTCAGTATCAGGTGGGACCTGTCTGATCATGATTTCAGGCGTATCTCAGATCTTTGCACACTCCTTTTTATCATACTGCTCGCCTACCTGATTGTCAGGGACAGGTCTGCCAATATCATCCTGGTTCTTCTCCAGTGGCTGCCGATGATCTTGTTTCCGCTCTTAATTGTGCAGAGATATTCCACCCGGGAGAAGTTGGATATCAGCGCCCTTTTTTTCACACTCCGGAGGAAGAAAAAGGACGTGATTGCGAAGAATAAAAAACAGATCAGACTTAACCTGTCGTATCCATATTATGCTGTTTGTGTGCTTTCGGCAGGGGTAGCCAATGTAATGGATGGATATTATTACGCGGGTCTCCTTTTGTTTGCGATTCCCCTGCTTTGGTTTGTAAGGTCAAAAAGGTTTTCAATCGCATTATTTTTAATGCTTATGGCTCTGGCAGGTGTTATCGGTGCAGTCGGATATGAGAAGCTTAACCGGCTGCAGCTCTACCTGGAAGGAAGAGATCTGGAATGGTTCAGTAAGTTCAGGCAGGGTGAAACGGATCCGTTCCAGACAAAGACGGCGATTGGGGATATCGGAGCGCTGAAACCGTCAAGCAGGATTATCTTCAGGGTAAGTACTGATAATACAGAAGTATTTCCACTGCTTCTCCAGGAAGCGGGTTATAATATATATAATTATTCCAGGTGGATTAGCGCGGAGCCCGGTTTTGTATTAATACAGCCGGACAAAAACCAGACCAGCTGGAATTTTTCAGAAGGGCCGGAACCAAGCAGCAGGTTTACGGTTTTTTCCTACCTGAATAAGGGAGAGGGGCTTTTAAAACTGCCCCGGGGTGTTTTCAAAGTAGAAAAACTGCAAGTCATCAACATGGAAAGAAACAGGTTCGGGACTGTAAAAGTTGAAGGCGGACCGGGGTTGGCGGTTTATGATGTGAGTTTCGATCCATCAGTCCCGACTGCCGGTCCACCGAACGCGCATGATCTGCTTGTGCCGGAAAGTGAAAAACCGGTCTTAAACAGGATCGCGAAAGAGCTTAAACTCAACGGGAAATCCCCTCAAAAAATTCTGAACAGTGTGGAAAAGTTTTTTAAAGACCGGTTTAAATACTCTCTTGTTCAGGGTAAAGATAATGATAAAGGGACACCGATTGCAAAATTTTTAACCAACTCCAGAAAAGGACATTGTGAGTTTTTTGCCACGGCTTCAATACTTCTTCTTCGCACTGCCGGCATGCCGGCGCGCTATTCAAAAGGATACTCGATCCATGAATTCAGTAAATTCGAGAACAGGTATATTGTCAGGGACCGCCACGCGCATGCCTGGGCGCTGGTCTATATCAACGGCAGATGGG